>JAFYXI010000029.1 GCA_017546245.1 Clostridia bacterium
ACCTTTCCAGGGCGCAGTTATTCCCCCATCATACTTCTCATAATCCCGCATCGGTCCTGTTCCGCTTATGGTAAGTGTTCCGCTGTCGTCTAAAACCCAGGTAAGATTTTCACCGCAGGTGCCGCTTGATGCTGCCGAGGCAGTAACGCAGGCTGCAGCAAATAAAACTGTTGATACTATGCATAGGGTAAAAAACAGTTTTAAAATTTGTTTTTTCATAAAAACCCTCTTTTCTGAATGCCTTTTATAACAAAGCGACTGTCTCAATAATGTATAGCGAATAATTATGCAATATTTGGTCGTAGGGAATGGATTTATCCATTTCGCGGAACGCATTAATGCGTTCCCTACGATATTTCGTGCATAAATATTTATAAAAAATACAACCGCTTTATCTTATAAAATTATTCTATCACTCTTTTTTAAAAGTGTCAACTAAGGTTTTTATCTTGTTAAATAGTTATAAATAATTATAAGTGAATCACCGCGTTTTAAGTCAGCCGAGCTGTAAAATGTATCTGTTTCAGAATTTACCAGCTTAAGTCCTGCGGCAATTGCCCCGTAGCCCTTGTTTTCTTCTGTTACGTCATCAAACGGACAGTTAAAAATTCCGGGGATTTTTGCAAATTCGCCATAACCTAATGCATTTAACAGATAACGTACGGCATCAATTCTTGTTACCGTGCCTTCGGCATTTATTTCTTCTTTTGTAAGAACCCCTCTGTGAACAAGATAGTTATAAAATGCGTCTTCGTCATCCTGCTCGTATCTGAATACTACGTTTGATACAAGCTTTAAATAGTCCTTCTGCGTAACAGCATCGTTTGGTCGCAGCTCGTTTTCGGGATAGTAAATATCCATTGCCAAAAGCTTTAATGCTGCATCTTCGGCATAATGACCGCTTATGTCGGTATAGCTTGGCTTTTTCTCTTCTGCCTGTGGCTTTAACTGCCAGTTAAGCTTTTGCAGGGTTTTGGCATCTAAAACAGGATTTTCTTCTAATTTATATACTGCTTTGGCTGTTTTGGTATTGCCGTCGTTGTCGTAAGCAATTAAGTATCCGCAACGCAGGTTGTTATCGCCAAACAGCTTTTCGTACATTTTTTCGTTGCCTGCAGCATCGGCTGCGTCAGGAAATTGTGCGTCTGTCCAGTTAAGGCTGAACGAACGGATTTTTTCAGAAGAATCCGCATAAACGCTTGCGCCGTTGTTATATACTCTTATTCCGTTTTCGGTTCGCTGATAATCTGCACCTGCGCCGTATGATTTAAATACGTTCTTTTTCTGCATTTTGTTAAGCTTTTCGGCATAATATTTTTTCAAAAACTTTTCTGCTAAAGAGTAGGCTTGTTCGTCTGATATTTGCGAATCAGAATCGTTTTTGTCTTTGCTTTCATATCCGCTAAATGAAATGATTTCACCGGTTTTGGCATCAATCAAAACATTTCTGTAGCCGTATTTGTCGTTTTTATCGGTTTTTAATTCAAAGCTTATTCTGCCTGTATATTTGCCGTGCGAATCCTTGTGTATGTTGTATCCCGAAACGGTATATTTATCTGTAATATCAAATTCCGAAACTCTTCTTGCTATGCTTTCTGCCTTTTCTTTAGAAAGCATTTTGCTTATTTCTTCAAGCATTGCAAGCTCTTCGTCAGACAGACGTGCCGCTGCGCTGTCTGCCGTTGCCTCTGCCTTGCCATACATATTGCTGCCGCCTGCGCTTTCTTCGCCGTAAAGCTGTTCAAAGTTTAAAGCCTCGCCGCTTGTTGCATCAATATAAAGGGTTTCGTCATATTTCGGGCGATAAACAAGCTTTACTGTGTCTTTATAATCTTCTGCCACTACCTGATAAAAAAGCTCGTAGCCTATTTTTTCTTTATAGGCACTCATCGCTTTGTCAAGACTTATTATTTCGCTTTCAGAAAATGTTAAATTTTCATCCCAGTTAGCATAATAATATGTAGGCTTTAAGGTGTCGGCATCAACCTGAACAGAAATGCGGTTGCCGAATACAGGCATATTGCCGTGCGCTCTTTGCGCGGTATAAATATATGCGTTTTCATAAGCTTCGTATGTAATTTTTTCGTCAATTACCTGTGCGTGTTTTTCGCTGTCGATAATTTTAAAAAATTCTTTTGCTGCCGTCATTGCCTCAGCATCATTATGTGCAGGAAATTTAATTTTGCCGTATTCTTTTGTATGGTCGTTAAAATTATATCTGTAAATGGTTTTGTTTTCGCCTATTTCCACATTGATTGATGAGGATTTTGTTTTGTCCTTACTTTCCCAGTTAAGATTGTAACGGTTTCCTGATTTGCTTTCATTCTGATAATAGTCAGAAAAAACAAACTCATCATCGTTAATTTTAAGCTTTTCTTTTGCCGATAAAATAAGCCCCGATACAATTTCGCTCTTTGCCTCGTCTGCAAAAACCGGCAAAACAGAACAAAAGCTTAAAATTGCCGCAATAATAAGACTTAATATTTTTTTCATTAAAATTCCTCCTCTTTTTACATATATTTTATGTCTATACATAATTTGACGTATTCTATGTAAAATAGTTCCATAAATAAATAATTCTTTTTTTTAGTTTTTATACATATATTAAATAGTAATAATTACTTTTAAAGAAAGGATGACTTATATGCCTGAATATATTGTTAGCTGCGAGGGAGAGTGGTGGCACTTTTTTTATAAAGCAGGATACGGTCTGTGCTTCAGAAAAAAGAGTACGGCACATTTTGGCGATTTTGAGATTCTTTTAAAAGATGTGCAGGACGATTTTTGCGCCATATCTTATGGTAATACAATTTTTGTTGTTTGTCAGGATAACAGCGGTTCAATTTTGTATCTTAAATACTGCGAAAACCGATGGGAAAAGCTTACGCTTCTTGCGTCAAAAAATGCAATGCCCTATCCTAAATATTTTAAGCTAGTGTTGGCAGGTGGATTTGTTAATCTTTATTATATCATAAATCATCAGGAAAAGCACATGCTTGTTCATCAGATTTTAAACGGAGCGCAAAAAGAACCTGCTGTGGTTGATTATATAACCCCGAGTGCACAGCCGTTTTCTGTGTGTGCGCACAGCTCTAAGGATATAAGCATTTGCTATGTAAACGGTCAGGAGCTTTGCGGCATACGCACTTTTCGCTGGTCGCAGAAAAGCTATACTCCTTTTGTGCGTCTGCCGATAAAGACGGCAGTTTTTTCTCCGTTTATCAAAGTGAAAGATGATGACACATTTTTTATATCGGCAATTACAAAGCTCGACAGATTTTATAATCTTATTTTTATGCTTCGTGAACCTGACGGCACATTTTTAAATGAAACAACTGTATATTTGGATTGCGATAAAAATACCATGCCGATAATTTTTGAAGATAAAGACAAACTGGTTTTAGAGTGGATTGAAAACGGAAATGTTATGATGTCTTATTCAGAAGATGAGGGGCAAAAATGGAAAAAACCGACAAAATATATGAAGGGTAATACTACATCTGTTTCGGTTTATAATATTTTTTATGATAATAAATATTTAAGCTGCTGCGGTTTTTCGGATAACGGCACAATTCATTTGTATTGCAATCATAAGCTGCTAGAGTCGGCGCCGAAAGTAAAATCTAAAAATACATTCAGACCAAAAGGATATGAGGCGGCAGAATTTGCGCGAAATTTTGGATATAAGGGTTATAAGGAAACTGAGCCTGAACCGGAGTATGCCTTAAAAGAAGAGCTTTATCGGGAAATAGCGGCTATCAGGGAACTGCTGGCGAAACATGATGAGGCAATTTGTTCTGTCTTAAAGCCTAAAGAAAAAGAGGAAGCACCCATAGCCGAAAATGAAGATGATATTGATAAAATTGTAATGCAAAATGAGCAGAATTTAAAGTATAACAGCAGGCAGGCTGTGTCAACCGCAAAAATAGTAGTGACAGGACAATAAAACTATAGATTAACAAAAAAATTTTAAAAAATGGTTATAAAATTAGAAAAATTTGAAAAAAATTAAAATAAGACTTGCTTTTTTGCGCATAATCATATAAACTATATATATCATACAAGAGAATAACATTTTTGGAGGTTATATATGATTTCAGCAGGTGAATTTAGAAACGGCATTACATTTGAATTTGAAGGAAACGTTTATCAGGTAGTTGAATTTCAGCACGTAAAACCGGGTAAGGGTGCAGCTTTTGTTCGTACAAAGCTTAAAAACGTTATCACCGGCGGCGTTGTTGAAAAAACCTTCCGTCCTACAGAAAAATGTGCTAAGGCTCACATCGAGCGTAAGAGCATGTCTTATTCTTATAACGACGGCGATTTGTATTATTTTATGGACAACGAAACATTTGACATGCTTCCGCTTTCTCCCGATCAGTTGGGCGATGCGCTTAAGTTTGTTACAGAAAACATGAACGTAACTATCCTTTCTTATAAAGGCAGTGTATTCGGCGTAGAGCCTCCGACATTTGTTGAGCTTGCTATTGCCGACACAGAGCCCGGATTTAAAGGTGACACCACAACAGGTGCAACCAAACCGGCTACACTCGAAACAGGAGCTGTTATTAACGTTCCGCTGTTCGTTAATCAGGGCGATATGATTCGTGTTGATACAAGAACAGGCGAATATATGGAGCGTGTATAATTTTAAATAACCTGAAAGGAGAGGGCATCTGCCCGATAACTAATATGGGATATTTAGTTGAACAGGTAGCATATCTTCGCGGTTTGGCTGAAGGCATGCAGCTTGACGAAAAAACAAACGAAGGAAAAATGATTGCAAAAATTCTTGATGTTTTAGAAGATATTTCTGCAAACTTTGAAGATTTGAGCGATGATGTTTTAGAAAGTGAAGCACGTCTTGACGAGTTGGAAGAGTGCTTTGACGAGCTTTGCGAAGAGTTGGAAGATTGTGACTGCGGTTGCGATTGCGACGATGATGATATTGATGACTTTCTTGATGAGCTTGACGATGAGGATTTAGAGGATTTGGATTTTTACGAAATCCTTTGCCCGCATTGCGAAGAAAAAGTATATTTCGACGAAGATATGATTGATGCAGAGGCTTTAATCTGCCCGAACTGCAAAGAAGAAATCGAAATCGAAATATGCGGTGACGGTTGCGATTGCTGCGACTGTGAAGATTAATTAATATTTAACTGTTCAGGGCTGTAAAAAACCGAGTTTTTTACAGCCTTTTTGCTTTTGGATATAAGGAGAAAACTATGAGGGAAAAAACATGCTGCTTTACAGGTCACAGAGATGTTCCGGAAGGCGAGAAAGAACGGCTTTATCGTGACCTTAATACCGAAATATCGGCACTTATAAAAAAAGGTGTTAACATTTTCAGATGCGGCGGTGCGCGCGGCTTTGACACTATGGCTGCACTTGCCGTGCTCGATATTAAAAAGCTTAATCCGAAAGTTTCTTTGGTTGTTGATGTTCCGTGCAGCAATCAGCATTTGCGCTGGAGAGCAGAAGAACGTGAAACCATGGAATATATTATGTCGGTGGCAGATGAAGTGAATATTCTTTCGCCGCATTATTATAACGGCTGTATGCAATACCGGAACAGATACATGGCAGACCGTTCTTTATACTTAATTGCTTATCAGACTAAAGCATTCGGCGGCAGCGCCTATACAGTTTTGTATGCAAAAGAGCAGGGGCTTACGATAATAAAAATTTAACCTGACGGATAAAAAGTCAAAAATTTAACAATTTACTCTTGCATTTTGTTTTTGCTTGTGTTATAATGCTATATGTACACGTGAACAAACCTAATATGCTTGAAATGGAGGTTTTCCTCATTTCAATATTCTCTCTCATTCACCTCTTGCCACAATAGCTGCTGATGGCGAGGGGTGAACTATTTTTTTATCCGTAAATTGAGAAAAAGCGAAATTCACTTCAATGCGGTGGTGCTAAGTGGTGAATTTTAAAAATTAATCCGGAGATAAAATAATTAAAATTTTTATGAAAAACTTAATAAAGTGCTGCAAAAATGCCTGATATAAAGCTTTTAAAAAGTGTTGTATCAGGCATTTGTTGTGCTTTAGAAGCACGCGAACACAACATCTTGTATATTACATTTAGGTTTCAAAAAAATTAAATTTTTTTTTCAAAAACTGTTGCAAATTTAAGTAAAATAGGTTAAAATTAAATAAAAGTGGTGAATTGTGGTGGAGTAGCACATAATGGTGGTGAAATACAAAGAAAGGTGGTGGGGTCGTGTTCATAGGTGAATATCAGCATTCTTTAGATGCTAAGGGCAGAATGTTTATGCCGTCTAAATTCCGTGATGAATTGGGCGAAACATTTATTGTAACACTTGGCCTCGACTACTGTTTGTTTGCATTTCCGATAGATGAGTTTGAAAAACTGAAAGTAAAAATCGATTCATTATCTATTTCAAGCAAAGAAGCAAGACAGTTCGCCCGTTTCTTTTTTTCAGGTGCATGCGAGTGTGAAACTGATAAACAGGGCCGCATAATGATTCCTGCAAAATTAAGAAATTACGCAAAGCTTGAAAAAGATGTAACCGTAGTTGGCGTATCTACCCGTTTGGAAATCTGGAACAGTGAAGACTGGGAAAGAGAAAATGGTATTGACAGTTTCGACCCTGATACGCTTTCGGAAAAAATGGAAGGTGTACTCTAGAGCATATATGGAGGGCTGATTAGTGGAGTTTCATCACGTTCCCGTTTTAAAAGACGAGGTTATCGAAAATCTGGCAATTTGCCCTGATGGCACATATGTTGATGCTACAATGGGCGGTGCAGGGCACAGCTTTGAAATAGTAAAAAGATTAACGAATGGTCGCCTGATTGGTTTCGACCAGGATATTGCGGCGATAAATGCAAGCAAAAAAAGACTTGCCGATTTTGATGGCAAAGTAACATATATTAATCAGAATTTTAAAACCGTAAAATCTGCTTTGGCAGAAATTGGTGTAAGTGCTGTAAACGGTGCGCTTATGGATTTGGGCGTTTCGTCGCATCAGCTCGATGAGGGCGAGCGGGGTTTTTCGTATCAGATTGATGCACCTTTAGATATGCGAATGGACAGAAGAAATTCTTTTTCTGCATTCGACGTTGTAAACGGTTACAGCGCAAATGAATTAGAAAGAATCATTTTTCAATATGGTGAAGATCGTTGGGCGCGGCGTATTGCTGAATTTATTGAGCGCGAACGTGCGGCAGGTGAAATCAAGACTACCGCTCAGTTGGTTGAAATCATAAAG
>JAFYXI010000030.1 GCA_017546245.1 Clostridia bacterium
CCTACAATTTAAATTTTGTTTTGTAGGGAATGCATTTATGCATTCCGAAATATTTAAACTAGCACAAATGCTGAATAATGTAGGGCACAGCGTTTACGATGTGCCGAAAAACGGAACGTCGGAAACCGCCGTTCCCTACGAGGTTATTCTGTTATAAATTGGTCTTGTGTTATAATTTCGGTATTGCATAATGGGTTCATTGTTTGTAATGAATCCCAAAGCATAAACACACAGTTATCATATGGTTTATTTTCGACAGGAATATTTATATTTACTGTGTCAGCTTGCAACGAAATGTCAGCAAATTTAATCTGTATCATTTTTCCGTTTTTATCATAAAATGCAACAATTGCAGCAGCTGACTCTTCGGTAATATTATTGATATTAAGAATTGCAGAAAAAGAATTTTCAGTTATTACTACATCGCTTACAGTAAAATTTTCATCCGATTTTTTGCCGTAATGTATCTTCGCACCGGTTAAACATTCATTGCCGCTTTGAATTGATATTTTTGCCCAATCTTCTTCTGTGCCGCTGTAGTATACGTCGGATAAATTGTTACAATCCGAAAATGCAAAATAATCAATATCGGTTAGGCTGACAGGTATGGTTACAGTTGTTAAGCCGTCGCAGTGAGAAAATACGGAATCGCCTATACTTGTTACACCCTCAAGCATAGTTACGTTTGTTAAATTGGAACAATCCGAAAATGCACGTCAGCCAATGCTTGTTAAACCATCGGGCAGGTCTATACTTGTCAATCCTGTGCAGCCATAAAATTCTTCGTCGTCAATAATTGTTACACCGTCAGGTATTATTATGCTTGTTAAGCCTATGCAATCTGTAATTGTAGCCTTTTCATTTTCGACGGTATATGTATAATAACTTTCTGTTTCGGCACTTGCAATAACAGGAAGCACTGCCGCAATGCTCATTAGCATACACAGCATTAAAGCAAGACTAACAATTTTCATTTTGATTTTTCTCATCTTTAACCCACCGTAAATTAAAAAATGCGCCAACCAAAGTCAGCGCATAAAAAACGCAAACTCCGATTGTCGCCAAACAAATTTAAACAGAAAGGGATATTAACCATAACCATTTAACGGAATTTGCATTTTTAACAAATTCTATAAATGATTATGGCTATAAAAGAGTAGATTATTCATAAAAAGAATAAAAATACCCCTTGTTCTGTTTATTAAATATGTTTGGCAATTATCATAATAACATATTTTAGTGGTTTTTTCAATAATTTTTATTAAATTCAAAAAAATTAAAAAAATTCGGAACTTTTTTCAGCGGTCGTAGTCTAACATAGTGTAGACAGAAAAAACAATCAGAACAAATAAAATTTTGGAGGTACATAAAAATGAAAAAATCAATGAAAAAAATTATTGCAGCAGCATCAATTATAGCTGTTTGCGCAACATCATCATTTGCAGCATTTGCAGAATATGACCCGAATAAAGAGGTTAACCCAAACTCAATTTCTACAAAAATGATAAAGCCGATATTTGTGGTTAACGTTAACGGCAAGCTTTTAGAGGGCGCAGAGACTTATGTGAACGAAAACGACCGCATTATGCTCCCGATTCGTGCGATTGCAGAAGAGCTTGGCTTTACAGTAGGCTGGGATTCGGGCAGAATCACACTTACAAAAGGACCGGTTTATGTAACTTTTGCAATCGGTGAAGATGGTTATACCTTCGCAAGAACAGCTCCTATGCAGATAGGTCAGGCTCCTGAGCTTACCGATGAAAAGACCTATGTTCCGAGCAATTTCTTTGACGAAATTTTAGGCGGAGAGATTAACATTAACCAAAGCGGTCAGATTGAAATTAAGCACGGCGAAGAAGCTGCCGCAGAAGTTGAAGAGGGCGAAGAAGAGGCAGTAGCAGCAGGCGAAGCAAGCGTTGTATCTGTAACCGAAGAAGATGGATTTGTTGCAGTATTGGTAAATGATGAAGCATTAGGCGAAGTTCAGCTTAACATCGGTGAAGAAACAGAAATAACTTTAGCAGATGGCGAAAAGGGAAGTGTTGCTGATATTAAAGAGGGAATGGCACTTTTGGTTGAATACGGAGCTGCTATGACAATGTCACTTCCGCCGCAGAACAATCCTGTAAAAATTACTGTTGCTGCAGCAGAGTAAATAATAAAAATAAAAAAATCTGAGACTATTGTCTCAGATTTTTTATTATGCATTGACACTTTCTTGAGCATTAACAATCAACCTTTGCTCTTTATGTGCCGCAGAAATTACAAACTGCAGACCTATTAAAACTGCAAACATAATTCCGCCTGTTAAGTAAAACATAGGAACATAAGTGCCGAAAATGTCAAAGCCAAGATTTATGAGCGGACCGCCGACAGCATATCCTGCTGTGTTTATAGAAACGAACATACCCATAACCTTGTTATATGATTTTTCACCAAATAAATCTTTGGCATAAAGCGGAAGCATTACTGTTTCGAGCGGAAGAGCCACTGCGTGAACAACTGCATAAATAAATGCAAGCGCTGTGCCGAGCGATGAATCCTCCATAAACGCGAGCGACAGCATTGTTAAAACAGAGGCAACGCAGCAAATGCTTATTGTTTTTCTCAATCCCAGCTTATCATATAAAAAGCCGGTTAAGAATTTTGAGCAGGTGAGCAAAAGCGAAGATACACTTGCAACTGTTGCAACTAAAGCTGTGCTTATTCCTTTGTCTAAAAGATGTGCTGATGCAACGCTACCTACACCCTGCAGGCACATACCGGTTAAAAATATGCAAACCGCAGCGCCGTAGAAAAATCCTCTTTTTTTTGCAACATTATAGTCGATACCGACCCAGCTTCTTCCGCGAGCCTTTTTCTTGGTGGGAGAAGGGGAGTCGTCAATTTCTTCGCGCGGTTTTTCTTTAAAGAATATTGCAACTAAAATGCCGACAACCAATAAAATCAAGGCTACTAAGCGGTACGCGTCGCGATAACCAAAGACTGTGCCCTCCTGATATATAATCGGGGTTACAATCTGCGCCGCCAAAGCACCGCCGATACCATTGGTAGCTAAAACAGCACCCATAATAGTTCCTGTATTTTCTTTACACCAGCGGTTGATGATTCCGCCGACCATAGCTGTTCCCGACCACGAAAATGCGATGCCGCTTATGGCTTCGCTTATGCAGAACATTGCCACGTTTGTTGCAACCGAGTTTAAAAGCATTGAAACTATCAAAAGCAAAAATCCCGAAAGCATAAGCTTTTTTGTGCCGAACTTATATACTAAGGTTCCGAAAAATATGTTTATAATTGATGTCGAAATAAATCGGCAGCTTGTAGCTAAGGAGTATGCGCTTCGTTTAATATCCAAAGCGTCGGTTATGGCAGATAAATAAAGGCTTTTATTAGAACTGCAAAAACCGAGGCAGGTAAATATCATAACAGCGCACATTGCTACATTAACCCATTTTTGCGTATTCTTTTGCTGCTTGGGCTTAGAATCCAAAACAACTCATCTCCTTATTCCATTTCGTCAGCTGTGATAAAACGATAGCCGTAGTCTTTTAAGAGTTTGCTGAAAAGATAAACCTTTTCAGGATAATCGGGCTGATAAGCATAGTAATCAGAATAGAAATACTGTTCGTGTGTTGCTACTCCGATATATTCGTTGTCTTTTAACTCGGCAAGTCTTTCTGCGATATCTTCTAACGAGTTGAGGTTAAGGCAAGGACCACCGCTTAGAATTCTAAAACGCAGACCTGTTTCTTCGTCTAAAACAGATTTGTTTTTAAAAATGATGCTGTCATAAACATCCTTTTCGATGTGGTTGTAAGCGCAGATTGAAGAATCAATAGCCTTGTTTTTGCCGCCGCGATGGTAAAGCATGGTTTCGGGCTGTCTGTTCTGTCTTAAACGTGCCGCGTGACCGTAAGGAAGTATAGAGTCATCGCCTGTAAATTCTGTTCTTGGACCTGCGCTCGGAGCAAGGAATTTAACGCCGCAGTCAGCCAATGCACGGCAGCCCTCTTTACTTATCGGCAGCCAATGAGGAATAACTGCGTTTGCAATTGAGCCTTCGCCTGCGAAACGTTTGATTTCGTTTATAATTCTTTCGTAGTTTTCTTTAACATCCTCATAGCTTGCGTTTACATACGGATAGTCAGGAAATTCCTGCTTTGCGTGGAACGCCAAACGCAGCCAGTCGGTTGATGCTTCGAATTCTTTTTTATATGTATCGGGCATATCGGCTAAAGTAAATTCGTCGTTGCCATAGAAAAAGTCTGTTCTGTAAAAAAGGTTTAACTGAACGGTAAGACCGTTGTCGTCGTGTGCCTTTTTAAGCATTTTCATAAATGCGTTGTCAAAAATTGATGCCGGCTTTTTGCGTGCGATGTCACGAAATACCCAAATTGTGTCGTCTATAAAAAAGTAAGCTTTCTTGTCCATTTTTAAAACACTCCTTAAATTTTATAATGTTTTTAAAATATTGAATGACACTAAGTCGCACTGTAAAACAGTGTAACTCAGTGTCACATTTTATTATTTTAAGAATACTTCGATTACTGATACAATCTGATCCGGTTTGATGCCCGGAGTTAAGAAGGAAACAGAACCGTCAGCTTTTTCACGAATCTGAACTTCTGAGCCGTCGTGAAGCAGCTGTGCATATTTAATTTTTCCTGCCATATCGCCCATTCTAAGAGCAGAACTCGGATAGTTTATTAAGTGAATATACAGTCTTTTTTCGTCCTCTGACTGTGTGAGCATTGTTCCGACAGGCGCAACAAACTCAGGCTCGGCTTTTGTACAGCCGTATATAGAACGACCGTTTAAGTCCATCCATTCTGCAAAAACCTCTAATGCCTTGTCGGCTCTTTTATCAAAATATCCGCGAGATGTAGGACCAACGTTCATAAGAAGATTTCCTCCTGCAGAAACGCTGTTTAATAAAAGACGAATAAGCATTTCGGGAGTTTTCCAGCTCATCTCATCGCGGTAATATCCCCATGAGCCTGAGAAGGTCTGGCAAGCCTCCCACGCATAAAGCTCGTCTGTGCCCGGGAACTTAGGCCACTCGGCAGTTAAGGTCTGCTCAGGGGTTGTAATATCCTGAGGGATACCTGTTCTGTTATTAATAATAATATCAGGATTAATTTCACGAATCATTTTAATAAGATTCGGACTGTCCCAGGTGGTAGTGTCAGTCCAGGGCATCCATTCTTTGTAATCTCTGATTGCGAACTGGTTGTATTCATTTCTTATAGAATCCATTGTCGGATATGTAAAGTCAAACCAGATAATATCAATTTTGCCGTAGTTGGTTAAAAGCTCGCGAACCTGATTAAACATATATTCGCGGTATTTTACCATATCACGGGTTTTGTTAGATTCTTCTGCCCAGGGTTCAGCACGGCGCGGATGGAAAATATCAATCTGATAATCAGGATGATGCCAGTCGATTAACGAATAATAAATACCAACCTTAAGACCTTCAGCGCGAAAAGCCTCGACATATTCTTTTATAAAGTCGCGCCCTGCCGGTGTGTTGGTTGATTTATAGTCGGTGTAGGCTGAATCGAACATACAAAAGCCTTCGTGATGCTTAGCTGTCATAATGGCATATTTCATACCTGCAGCCTTTGCTTTTTTTGCCCATTCTTTAGCATCAAACTTATCGGGATTAAAATGTTCAAAATATTTGTCGTAGTGTTCTTCGCTGATTTTTTCAACCGATTTAACCCACTCGTGACGGGCGGGCATTGAATAAAGACCGAAGTGAATAAACATACCAAAACGGTCGTTAATAAACCAACCCATATCGGCATCGGTTTTTTTAACCTTATAGCTTGACATAAATTTCGCCTCCGTAAGAAATTATTTATGAATATTTTTATTACATAATAACATATAAATGCAGAAAGTTACATTTATTTTATGACATTAAATATGTATTTTTTGGCATTTGCTTTTTTTAATTTTTAATAAAATATAGACAAACGGAATTTTTTATGTTATAATTGGTTTACCACACTAGCTTAATAGAGATATTTTTCATATGCGTTATTTTTACGTTTCGCGTAAAAATGCACGCCCTTTTTGACGTATGTGAAAAATACTCAAAGCTTGTGTGGTAACGAGTGGGCGATGCATTTTTCGGTGCATCGGCTTCGATGCACTTTTTTTACATAAAAATGCATGCTCTGTTTTCAACGTACTTGTGTACTGAATTGAAAGCTTGTGTGGTAACAAGAGGGCTATGCATTTTTCGGTGCATCGTTTTTCGATGCACTTTTTTTATTTTGAAAAAAGTGCAGTATATGCCCTAAAGTTGCCAAACTAATTGTTAAAAGAACCCTCGCTAAAAAGCGAGGGTTCTAACCTTTTTATTTACGGTATTTATTTACGATTTCGGTCATCTGAGCGTCTTTTTTCTCCATATCGGCAACCAGCTTAAACTGGGTGCGGCAACGGTCAAGATTCTGCTCGGGATAATGAATTTTAAAGTATGTATCGCCGTTTAAATAGTCAGCTAAGAAACGGATACCGCATTCGTAAGTCATAAGTCTTGCAGAAAACGGCAGCAAATCAAGCTCTTTTTCGGTAATACTGTCAGAAAGCTCTTCTAAAAAGCCTTTTGTATAAGCATCAAAAAGCTCTAAGTCGCAATAGATTTTATCTAAATCTTTTTCGTCTTCAGGACCGCTCGATGCACCAAAACGAATACTGTCGCCATAGTCATAAAGCATAGAACCGGGCATAACGGTATCTAAGTCGATTACACATACAGCCTCGTCGGTTTTGTTGTCAAACAATACATTGTTGAGTTTTGTGTCGTTATGTGTAACACGAAGCGGAATTTCGCCACGTTCGATTGCATCTACAACAATACCAACCTCGTTTTCGCGTGCTAAAGCAAATTCAACTTCTGCCTGAACCTCTTTGAGTCTGCCTGCCTTGTCATTTTTTATTGCCTCTTTAAGCTGAGCAAAGCGAGCGCGTGTATTATGAAAATCAGGAATAGTTTCGTTTAAGCGGCTTGCATCAAAGCCTGCAAGCTGATTCTGGAATTTGCCGAATGCTTTTGCCGCATGATAAAACTGTTCTTTGTTTTCTACCTGCTGATATGCAACGGAATCCTCTATGTAAATATACATACGGTAATATTTGCCTTCAGGTGAACAGTAATAGTTTTTATCGTCGGTTGTTCTGATTACTGTTAAAGTTTCGCGGTCAGGATTGCCGCCTTCTTTGGTAATTACTTCGCGCAGATAATCGGTAACCGCAACGATATTATTCATAAGACCGTCAACATCTTTAAAAATATTGTGGTTAATTCTTTGTAAAAGGTATCTGTACGGAGAGCTGTCTGCCAAAAATGTGTCGTTGATATGACCCTCACCGTATGGAGAAACATTAGAGTTCGCCTTAAAATGACGCATAACCTCGTTTAAATCATAACTCATCGTATAAACCATCCTCTGTTAATTTGTTGATTGCGTTAACAACGCTTTCTTTATCTTCTTTGTAAGTTACACCGTACCAACGGTCTGCCGATTCTAAAACTCTAACATTTATTTTACCATTTTTTATTAAATTGTCAATAACTCCCGGAATATAAAATTCATCTTTTTCAATATTTGCAGTTTTTAAGAAATCAGCAAACTGTTTTTCAAGCTCAGCAAATATGTTCTGACGAAGTCCCCACATATTCATCGAAACGATAGTTCCTTCAGGGAAGTCGTTGTCCATACCGATAGAGGTATGCTCGGTTACGGTCGCAAGGTAACCATCTTTTACATCGCAGATACCGCGTGCAACAGTACCGTTTTCGGTAAGTGTGTTTTCGAGCATAAATGCAACCATTGCATAGTCGTCGTCACAGCTTACGAGATAGTCGTGGATTTTATGGAATGCATCAACACCATAATAGTCATCTGCGTTGATAACAACAAACGGTTCGTTAACAACATCCTTACAGCATAAAATTGCATCGCCTGTGCCGTACGGTTTTTTGCGGTGCGGTGGAATCTGCTGGAATACATATTCAACCTTTATTTTCTTTGCTATTCTGTCACCTACAATGCGCTTAAAATCTTCTTCGATTTCTTTTTTTATTACGAACACGACTTTGTTAAAGCCTGCTTTAATAGCATCGTGAATAGAATAGTCGATAATAACCTCGCCGTTTTTACCGATAGGCTCTAACTGTTTTAAACCGCCGAAACGGCTGCCCATACCGGCTGCCATAACAACCAAAGCGGTCTGTTTGTCTTCAAATCCGTTAGGATTGTTCTGCTGCCAGCGCCAAGAGTCGGCACACATATCGTCTAATGTTTTCTTGGCTACAAATCCAAGCTCTTTTGCAGCCTTTGCGGTGTCTGCATAGCATTCAGCTATATCACCGCTGCGACGTGGCGCAATTTCGTATTTAATCTCTTTTCCGCAAGCCTTTTCAAATGCTTTTACCATCTCTAAAACGCTGAAGCCTCTTCCTGTTCCTAAGTTATGAATCATAAGTCCCGGATTTTCGGAAAGCTTTTTATATGCTAAAAGATGACCGTCAACCAAGTCGCAAACGTGAATATAGTCACGCACACCTGTTCCGTCGGGAGTGTTGTAATCGTTGCCGTAAACATTTAAGTGGTCGAGCTTGCCGATTGCAACCTGAGTGATATAAGGAACAAGATTGTTCGGAATGCCGTTCGGGTCTTCGCCGATTAATCCGCTTTCGTGTGCGCCAACAGGGTTAAAGTAACGCAGGAGCGAAACGTTAAGCTGCGGATTTGCTTTTTGAATATCGGTTAAAATCTGCTCAAGCATAAGCTTTGTCTGACCGTAAGGATTAGTTGCAGATAAATCGAAATCTTCAGTAATCGGCACGCATTTAGGATTGCCGTATACTGTTGCAGAAGAACTGAATACAAGCTTGTTAACGTTGTATTTTATCATAAGCTTGCAAAGATTTAATGTGCTGTTTATGTTGTTGTCGTAATATCTTAAAGGAATCTGTACAGATTCACCAACAGCTTTTAATCCCGCAAAGTGGATTACGCCGTCAATTTCATTTTCTTTAAAAATGATTTCTGATGCTTTAATATCGCACAAATCAACCTCGTAGAATTTAATTTTCTTTCCTGTTATTTTTTCTACACGGTTTAAGGATTCTTTTTTGCTGTTTGAAAGATTGTCGGCTACAACTATTTCGTATCCTGCATTTAAAAATGTGATACAAGCATGACTTCCGATGTATCCGGCACCGCCGGTAATTAATATCTTCATATTATCCAACTCCTTAATTTTTTATATTTTATTTAAGCGGCTCGGCACAATAACTGCAAGAAAATTCTTTGCCGGGCGCTAATGTAATAATGTCTTTTTTGTCTTTGAGTTCTGCTGTTTCACCTGTGCGCTTACCCATGCTGTTCCAGGGCTCTAAACAGATGTAACCGTCATCTTCGGGCGTATCGCAGTTACACCAGACTGCAAAGGTGGTAAAGTTATTAAATGAAAACGTTAAGCCAATACCGCTTTTTTTACTGCGGTAGATAACCTTGTTAAAATCAAGCTTTTCAAAAACGTAGGTATCATTCACTCTCATAAAGTCTTTTACCAAAGGCATTGTTTGAGAATCTGTGATAATTCTTTGTGTTTCGGCAGAAGAAATAAATACCTCAGAATCAATCATTGCTGAATCGAGAGTTACGGGCTTTGAAAAATCAAGCTCGTAATCAGTAAATACTTCGCCGGCTGTTAACGGACAACGGTATCCGGGATGACCGCCTATGCCAAAATACATATCTTTATTGTCTGTATTTTTAACCTTCATTGTGGTGGTTAAAGCTCCGTTTTTTATTGTGTAGATAACATCTAAGCAAAAGGCAAACGGATATATCTCGCATGTTGTTTCGTTATCGCATAAACGAAGAGTAATTGAGTTTTCGGTTTTTGCAGCCACTTCAAATTCGTTGTGACGTGCAAAGCCGTGCGAACGCATAGGATAGTCTTTGCCGTCTGCGGTAATTTTGCCGTCTTTGCACTGACCTACAACGGGAAAGAGAATCGGTGCGCAATCCTTCCAGTATTCAGCATTGCGCTGCCAGATGTATTCTGTTCCTGTCTTGTCTGTCATCGAAATTTGCTGAGCTCCAAACGAATCAATTTTTGCAGTAAGCTTTCCGTCAGTAATTGTATGTATCATTGTAACACTCCTGTCGAGGATAATTATTGTAATTCGCATATCAATACAAATATATAATATCACTTATTAATTTTTTCTTCTTTACCATTTTGGGCAAAAAATTTGCTTTTTTGGGCAAAGTATGATAAAATAATTATAAAACTCATAAAATCAGTAGGAGTGAAGGCTGTGAAATACAGTGCGACGTCGTTGAAAAAAGAATTTTCGGTAAGTAAAATTTATTCTGTGCATTACTTTGAATATGAAAAAAATTATGAATTTTTAGGCGAAAGTCACAACTTTTGGGAGTTTGTATATGTAGACAGAGGAGAAATTATAGTTAAGGCTGATGAGCAAAGTTTTCTTTTAAAGCAGGGAGAAATGATGTTTCACGAGCCGAACGAATTTCATAATCTTATGGCAAACGGTGTAGTTGCTCCAAATCTTATAATAGTAGGTTTTGAATGCCGCGCGCGTGAAATGGAATATTTTAAGAAAAAAACCATAAGCCTGTCAGAAAGCGAAAAGCATTTTTTGTCCATCATAATTAAAGAGGCATCCGAAGCTTTTTCATCACCGTTAGATGCAACTCTTTTGCCAAAGCTTACAAGACGTGATGAAAGCCTGTTTGGCTGTGAACAGTTAATATCTGTTGCGATAGAGCAACTGCTTATATCAATTAAAAGAAGCGGAGAATATCGTACCAGCAAAAGCAGCACAACTCTTATGCGCAGACTTACGCAAGATACGGTGAGTGCGGTTGAAGAATATCTTACGGAAAATATAGGACAAAAGCTCAGATTCAGCGATGTGGCAGAGTTTGCAGGTTTAAGCGAGAGCAGCCTCAAGTCGCTTTTCAGAGCAAGAACCGGTCAGGGAGTTATGAGTTATTTTGCCAATATGAAAATAGAACGCGCCAAGATTTTAATAAGAGAGGGCAATTATAATATAACACAGATTTCGATGATGCTGGGTTTTGATTCAATACATCTTTTTTCAAGAAGATTTAAGCAGTTAGTCGGAATGTCGCCGACGGAATACAGTAAGTCGGTTAAGGTTGATTTTGAAAACGTTGAAAATAGGTTTGGCATAAAAAATAGAGATTTGTAGCTTTTGCTACAAATCTCTATTTTTTATAAATTAAACTGATCGAGTGGCTTGCGATTCCTTCGCCGCGTCCGCAAAAGCCCAAATGCTCGGTTGTGGTCGCTTTAACATTCACCTGCTCGGGCAAAATGCCGCAGGCAGCTGCAATGTTTTTGCGCATTTGTTCAATATATGATGCGAGCTTTGGTTTTTGTGCAATTACGGTTGCATCTATGTTTCCGATTAAATATCCTTTAGACGATAAAAGCTCGGTTACATGCTCTAAAAGCTTTAACGAGTCAGCACCTTTATACGCCTCATCGGTGTCGGGAAAGTGCTTGCCTATATCGCCCAAGCCTGCTGCACCCAAGAGTGAATCCATAACTGCGTGAACTAAAACGTCTGCATCAGAATGTCCTAAAAGACCTAATTCATACGGAATGCACACTCCGCCTAAAATCAGCTTTCTATCTTGCGTAAGTTTGTGCACGTCATATCCGTGACCAACTCTGAAATTTGTCATTTTATTCGCCCTTTCTTTTGTCTAAAATCTGCTCTGCAAGCAGCAAATCGTCGTATGTTGTTATCTTGATGTTATCAGAGCTTCCTGAAATCATTTTAACCGGCAGAGCCAGCTGTTCTGCAAGATAACAGTCATCTGTTCCGACAATAGCATTCTCTTTGGCATTGTCAAACATTTGCTTTAGCTGTTCGGTTTTAAAGCCCTGAGGAGTTTGCACTTCGTAAAGATAACTTCTGTCAACTGTTTTTGTAATAAATCCGTTTTCGTCGGTTTCTTTTATTGTGCACTTGCAGGGTGAGCCGATTGCCGCACCGCCATATTCTAAAACCGCATTAATTACTTCGGTTATTCCGTCTTCTGTAATTAAAGGACGTGCTGCATCGTGAATTAAAACCGCTTCGCAGGATTCGGAAAGCTCTTTGATTCCGTTTGTGACAGAATCCTGTCTTACTGCGCCGCCCTTGGTTATTGTTTTAAGTTTTGATATTTTAAATTCTTCGGCAATATCCTTGCAGCCTAACATATCGCACTCACGACATACGATTATAATTTCGCTTATCATTTTGTGATTTTCAAATGCCAAAAGGGTATGAGCCAAAACTGGAATTTCGTCTAAATCAAGAAAAATTTTATTTATATCTGCACCCATACGTGAACCGCTGCCTCCTGCGGCAATTATGCAGCTGATAAAGGGCAGATTCTTTTTGCTTTTTTTCATTATGTCACTCCCTTGTAGAGTTGTACTAATATTATACGAGCTTATAATGCAATTAATGATTTTTTAAATATTCTTTTAAATACTGACCGGTATATGAATCTTTACATTTCATTACCTCTTCGGGAGTACCGCTTGCCACAACTGTGCCTCCGCGATCACCGCCCTCGGGACCTAAATCAATAATATAGTCGGCAGTTTTAATAACATCTAAGTTATGCTCGATTACCAAAACTGTATTTCCGGTATCAACCAGTCGCTGCAAAACCTCTAACAGCTTGTGGACATCGGCTGTATGAAGTCCTGTGGTAGGCTCGTCCAAGATATATATCGTTTTTCCTGTTGGTCTTTTAGAAAGCTCTGTTGCCAGCTTAACACGCTGAGCCTCGCCGCCTGAAAGCTGGGTTGAGGGTTGTCCTATTTTAATGTATGAAAGACCTACGTCATAAAGAGTCTGAAGCTTGCGTGCGATTTTAGGCAGCGGAGCAAAAAACTCCAATCCCTCTTCTACGGTCATATCCAAAACCTCGAAGATATTTTTGCCTTTATAATGCACTTCTAAGGTTTCGCGGTTATAGCGCTTGCCCTTGCATACATCGCAAGGAACATAAACATCGGGCAAAAAGTGCATTTCAATTTTTAAAATACCGTCGCCCGAACAAGCTTCGCATCTGCCGCCTTTAACGTTAAAGCTGAATCTGCCTGCCTTATATCCACGCATTTTTGCTTCCTGTGTCTGAGCAAAAACGTCACGAATGTCGTTAAAGACACCCGTATATGTCGCAGGATTAGAACGTGGAGTACGGCCTATTGGTGACTGGTCAATGTCAATTACCTTGTCAAGATGCTCAAGACCTTTTATTTCTGTCATTTTGCCCGGATTGGTATAAGCGCGGTTTAATTCCCGAGCCAGATGTTTATAAAGAACCTCGTTTACGAGTGATGATTTACCCGAGCCGGACACACCGGTTACAGCAACGAAAGTGCCTAAAGGAATTTTTACATCAACATTTTTTAAGTTGTTTTCTTTAGCACCGATTATTTCTAAAAAGTTTCCGTTGCCCTTTCTGCGCTCGTTAGGTACAGGAATTTTTTTGGCGCCTGACAAATATTGTCCCGTAATTGATGCAGGGTTTGCCTTTATTTCTTCAACTGTTCCCTGAGCGATTATTTCACCGCCGTGAACACCTGCGCCGGGACCGATATCAATAATATGGTCGGCGGCATACATTGTGTCTTCGTCGTGTTCAACTACAATCAACGTGTTACCAATATCGCGCAGACGTTTTAAGGTTGCTAAAAGTCGGTCGTTATCCCGCTGATGAAGACCGATAGAGGGTTCATCAAGAATATAAAGCACACCGATAAGGCTTGAGCCGATTTGGGTTGCAAGACGGATTCGCTGAGCTTCACCGCCGGAAAGTGTGCCCGATGAACGCGAAAGAGTAAGATAGTCAAGACCGACATCTACTAAAAATCCTAAACGCTCGTTAATTTCGCGAAGTATAAGTCTGGCAATGGTTTTATCTCTTTCAGAAAGCACTAAGGATGCAAAAAAGTCGCGAGCCTCTTTAACTGACATTTTAGTTACTTCGTCAATGTTAAGACCGCCAACTGTTACAGCTAACGCCTCGGGGCGCAATCTTCGTCCCTTACATACAGGGCAGTCTTCGACTGTCATCAGTTTTTCAATTTCGGCTTTCATATAATCGCTTGACGTTTCGTTATAACGGCGCTCAACGTTGGGGATAAGTCCCTCAAATGCGGCTTTGTATGATGCAGTGCCATATGAGCGCTCGTAATATAAATCAAGCTTTTCGCCGCGCGTGCCGTATAAAAGCACATCAATAACCTCGTCCGATAATTCGCAAAGCGGAGTATCTAAACTAAAACCGTATTTTTTTGCAATTGCCGTAAAATATGTGTTTGCAATACTTTCGGTGTTGTCAGCATGCCCCCATCCTGAAAGCAGAATTCCACCGTTGTTTATAGGTTTTCGCAGGTCTAAAATTAAATCGGGATTAACTCTCATCATCTCGCCAAGACCTGCGCAGTTTGGGCATGCGCCGAAAGGATTATTAAACGAGAACATTCTGGGAGTAAGCTCTTCCATACTTATTCCGCAATCGTCACAGGCATAATTCTGGCTGAACATTAAATCTTCGCCGTCTATAACGTTAATAAGAACGATTCCCTCAGCAAGCGACAGGGCAGTTTCTAAAGAGTCTGCAAGTCTTTGATTTATGCCATCCTTTACAACAAGACGGTCAACAACTATTTCAACATTATGTTTTTTATTTTTTTCTAAAGTTATATTTTCTGATAAATCATATATAATTCCGTCAACTCTGACACGAACGTATCCATTTTTTTTGGCTGTTTCAAATAGCTTTTGGTTTTCGCCCTTTCTGCCGCGAACAACGGGTGCAAGAACCTGAAATTTTGTTCCTGACGGCAGTTCTAAAATCCGGTCAACAATCTGGTCTACGGTCTGCTTTTTTATTTCCTTTCCGCACTTGGGACAATGAGGAATACCGATTCGTGCGTATAAAAGACGCAGATAGTCATATATTTCTGTTACGGTACCAACGGTTGAACGGGGATTTTTACTTGTGGTTTTCTGGTCTATGCTTATAGCAGGCGATAATCCGTCAATCATTTCAACATCGGGCTTTTCCATCTGACCTAAAAACTGACGGGCGTATGATGAAAGAGACTCCATATATCTGCGCTGACCCTCTGCATAAATTGTATCAAAGGCAAGCGATGATTTTCCGGAGCCTGAAAGACCTGTAAGAACTACCAGCTTGTCACGCGGTATGGTTACATCTATATTTTTTAAATTGTGCTCTTTTGCACCTTTTATATAAATTTCGTTTTTAGCCATAAGCTCCTCCGAACAACACAAATTTATCAAACAAATGTTCTTTTTAATTATACAACAACAAAAAAATATTGTCAATTGATTTATATATTATAATCTTTATTTTATCACAAAAGTAAACGATTTTCAGCTTTTTTATAAAAAAACTTTTTTTTATATTAATTTTGTGATACAATAAATATGTATGCTTTATTTTTGATTTGAAGGTGAAAATATTGAACAGATTTAGACTTATTTTAGCGGTTATGGCTTGCAAGCTTGCAATTTGGGGCAGTAAAATGCTTGGCAAGCATGGCTCATCAATGCCGGGGCATCTGGCATTTAAAATTTATCCGGGTGTGCTTAAGGATTTATCTGCACAGATAAAACGTGAGATAATCGTTGTTTGCGGTACTAACGGAAAAACAACAACCAATAATCTTTTGTATTCCTTTTTAAATTCATCAGGATATAAGGTTGTTTGTAACCGAGTGGGTGCAAATATGTTTTATGGTGTTTGCTGTGCCTTTGCGGCAGAAGCGAATATTTTCGGCAAACTAAACAGAGATTTTGCCTGCTTAGAGGTTGACGAGGCATCGACAGTAAAGGTTTTTGCTCATATAAAGCCTGACAAAATGCTTATTACCAACCTGTTCCGCGACCAGCTTGACCGCTATGGCGAGATAGAGCAGACCGCAGGATATTTAAAAAGAGCATTAGAGCAGTCGCCTGATACGGAGCTTATAATAAACGCTGATGACCCGTTGGTTGCACAGTTTGGTCTTGATAGAGAACGTAAATGTCATTACATCGGTGTAGACGAAGGCGCAGTAAACGAAAAGGACGAAAGCTATTTTTGTGTGCTATGCGGCGAAAAGCTTGATTATGAGTATCGTCATTACAGTCAGTTGGGCAAATACAGCTGCCCGTCTTGTGTATTTAAACGTCCTGAGCTTGATTTTAAGGTTAAAGATGTAAGTCAGGATGGCGGTCTTAAATTCAATCTTTTATATGACGGCAAAACTGTTCCCTTTGATGTAAATTATCGTGGCTTTTATAATATTTACAATATTTCGTTATCATATGCGGCGGCAACTCTGGCGGTTGGAGAAATTTCTGATTATTTAAAAATACTGGCGCAGTACAAGCCGCAGATAGGCAGAATGGAAGAGTTTTCGCTTTTAAAAACAACTGTTTTAAATATGGCAAAAAATCCTGCAGGATTTAATCAGGCACTTACAACTGTTTTAAAGGATACAAAAACGAAAGACATATTGCTTGCTGTTAATGACTACGAAAGTGACGGACAGGATATTTCGTGGCTGTGGGACGTTGATTTTGAACTGTTAAATGACAGCGGTGTGTTAAACATAATCACAACGGGAATCCGTGCAGACGAGCTTGCTCTAAGACTTAAATATGCAGGAGTAAAAGAAGAAAAAATTACCAAAACAAGCAATTTAAAAGTAGCTGTTAATCTTTTGCAAAACGGCGGTGCAGAGGTTTGTTATGCTCTGGCAAACTATACCGCGGTATTCAGTCTTTATGACATATTTAAAAATGCGGAAAAGGAGGTAGGTGCAAATGAGTGATGCAAAAAAACTCACCATATGTCATCTGTTTCCTGACCTTCTTGATTTATACGGAGACAGGGGAAATATACTTTCTTTTATAAAACGTCTTGAGTGGAGAGGAATGGATGCAGAGCTTACAGAAATTAAAAAGGATGATAAAATTTCGTTAGCCAATGCAGATATTGTAATTTTAGGCGGCGGTTCAGACCGTGAGCAAAGGGCGGTTTGTGAATATCTTAGTGCCGTTAAAACAGATTTTTGGAGCTATGTAGATGACGGCGGTGTTATGCTTGCATTATGCGGAGGATATCCGATGCTGGGCAGCTATCTTTACATTGCGGGCGAAAAGCTTGGCGGTCTTGGTATTGTTGATATGTATACTGAACAAGGCGAAAAACGTGTGATAGGGAATGTGGTTTTAGAATCTGATTTTGCAAATGGCAAAAACACAGTAGTGGGTTTTGAAAATCACGGAACTAAGACCTATATTAAAAATGCTCAGCCTTTCGGCAAGGTTATAAACGGATTCGGAAATAACGGCGAAGACGAAACAGAGGGCGTGGTTTATAAAAATGTTCTGGGAACATATCTTCACGGACCGATACTTCCGAAAAATCCGCATATAACAGACGAGTTGATTAAAAGAGCATTAATCCGTAAATACGGACAAGCAGAGCTTGAGCCTCTATATGATACCTTAGAAGACGAGGCACACAGCTATGCAGTAAACAGGTTTAGCAAAAAATAATATACAAAAAGGATGAGAGAGAATGAACGCAAAAGAAATGGCATTAAAAAAACATGAGGAGTGGCAGGGAAAGCTTGAGATTGGCTTAAGAGCCGAATTGAACAACAAAGACGATTTATCTGTAGCTTATACACCCGGTGTAGCAGAACCGTGCCTTAAAATTTCAGAAAATACCGACTTGTCTTACAAGTATACCCGTCGTGGAAATCTTGTAGCGGTTGTAACAGACGGAACAGCAGTTTTAGGTCTTGGAGATATTGGTCCTGAAGCAGGAATGCCCGTTATGGAGGGCAAATGTGTTTTATTCAAGCGTTTTGGAGATGTTGATGCATTTCCTTTATGTGTACGCTCAAAAAATGTTGATGACATAGTAAACACAGTAAAGCTTTTGGCAGGTTCGTTTGGCGGTGTAAATCTTGAGGATATTTCTGCTCCGCGTTGTTTTGAAATTGAAAAAAGACTTAAAGAAGAATGCGATATTCCTATTTTTCACGATGACCAGCACGGAACAGCGGTCGTGTGTTTAGCAGCTATTATAAATGCGTTAAAGTTAATCGGCAAAAAGATGGAGGATTTATCGGTAGTTGTAAACGGGTCGGGAGCGGCAGGAATTGCAATTACCAAGCTGCTTATGAGCAGAGGTCTTAAAAAGGTAATTTTATGCGACCGAAAAGGTGCTATTTATGACGGCAGAGAAGGCTTAAATGAAATTAAACAGGAAATGGCTAAAATATCGAATCTTGATAAAATTTCAGGCGGTCTTGAAGATGTTATTAAGGGTGCGGATGTATTTATCGGTGTTTCTGCAGCCGGTGTGTTAACTCCTGAAATGATAAAAACAATGGCAGAAAATCCAATTGTTTTTGCTATGGCAAATCCTACGCCCGAGATTATGCCGGATGAAGCAAAAAAGGCAGGAGTAAAAATAATGGGAACCGGAAGAAGTGATTTTCCGAATCAGATTAATAACGTTCTTGCGTTTCCGGGGATTTTCAGAGGAGCATTAGATGTTCGAGCAAGTGATATTAATGACGAAATGAAAATTGCCGCAGCACAGGCAATAGCAGATGTTATAGCAGAAGAAGAGCTTAAAGAGGATTATATAATTCCTGATTCATTTAATGAAAAGGTAACGCCGGCAGTTGCAAAGGCAGTTGCCGAGGCGGCAGTAAAGAGTAGAGTAGCACGTATATAATTAAAAACACGGGGGATGTTAAAAAACTCCGGAACGCAAGAAAAGAAAATAATATATATAATATTAGTAAAATAATTATTTTACATTATTTGTATCAAGGGAGAAAAGTCGAATTTTTCGATTTTTCATAAAATTTAAACTTTTCTTGCTATCAACAAACTTCGCTCTCAACGTATAAATATACGCCTTCGGGTAACTCAAAGCTAAAGCTTTGGCTCAGTTTGTTAATTCCAAAACTTTTTTCCTATCCCCTAACAAAACACAGGGGCTGTTTAAAAAGTAAATTTGCTTTTTAAAACAGCCCCTGTTTAGTATATCGACAAGTAATCGACACACTAAATAAGTTATAAAACCATCAGGTTAACTATTTGGGTCAGAGTATTATGATTTTATCCATCGCAGTTTATATCGTGGTTTTAAAATCTTAGGACAAGGGCAGGAATAATAAAAATTATGCGCCTACCGGGGCATCCGTTATCTCTTACCCTGTAACAACTGTCTGTTACAATAATATATTATGATTATTTTTAAAAAATATTTAATGAAAAATTTTGAAATTTTACATTGTTAAATATCCTTCATCAGACTCTAACAAAAGTAATATTCTTTCTTCGTTGCCTGTTTGTGCATTGATATAAATAAGATAGTTCTGTCCGTTTAAATCTCCTCTTAATTCATAACATAAAACTTCGCGTCGGCTGTCTAAAGGAATGACAGCGAGCTTTACATTTTTTATATTAAGATGTCTTTTAACTTTATCGCGTGCTTCATTTTCCGTAATTTTAATTTCAGGCAGATTACGTTTTGTGTGGCTCATTATATAGCCCTGACTTTCAAAACCTACAATACTGCCGTCGTCTAATGCAACCTTTACTTTAACCAGATCAGGATACATTATAATATTGTTTTCGGTATATGCAAAATTTATTGTAAGAGTATTTGCAGCCTTTTCATAATAGCTTTCTTTCATATTATTAAATCCGTTTTGCTTTAAAAAATCTGATGCAAGCATAATTGCTTTTTCTGTATCAATTTTTTCTGATGCTACATTGCGCGAATCAAGCATCCATAAAACTGCACCGCCTTGTTTTGTAACGGCTATGCTGATGTTGCTGCCATCTTCACGTGTGGTGGAAAAAGAATAGGTAGGAATTGTTCCGTTTGAGTCCGACAAAAAAGCAAGTCCTCCTGAGCGTTCTGCACCTAAAAAACTACGTGCTATTGACAGTGCCCTGTCTTGTGCAAGTTCGGGCTTTCCTTTAAGCATTAATGCCTCTAATTGTTCAATATGCTCAGAAAAAGGTCCGTCATAAATTAAAGAAGGGTAGTCCTGAAAATTTTGTTCAAGCTGATATAATCCGCCCGGTTCGCTGTTTTCTTCGCTGTCTTCATTTGCGTGAGCGGTCAAGCCGATTACGCTATCTAACGAAAGATTTTTATCATAAAGCTGACTCTGAAGCTCTGCTAACCCATCACTTATTGCGGTGGCATGAGCCGATAATTGCGTAAGATTATTAAACTCTTCGTCAGTAACCATACCATTGTTTATTATTTTGGCAGAAAGATAAGAGGTATAATCTCCTGTCTGTGATAAAAATTTAGAGGTTTGTCCCAAATGGTCATTTTCTGTAGGCAGCTGTGCCAAGCAGGCTTTAGCAGCTGCTGTCTGCATAAAAATTTCTGAGGCGGTGGCAGACATTTGTCCGGCATCTGTGGCTAAAAGTGATTTTTTTAGCAGTACATCTACATCACGGGTGTAGTCAACCAAGTCGTGAAATGCGCGCACGTATTGATTTTCAACCTCTTGCGCAAGAGCCTTTGCTCTGAAATACTGAAAAACACCGACTGTTGATAAGATAACCAGAGCGATCGCCACAATTGCAGCAAGTAATTTATACTTAAATGAAAGTTTGTTTGTTTGTTCCATATTAAATTCCTTTCGTTAGCATTTTATCGTGCAAAGTTGTGTCTGCCTATTACACGAATTACCTCGCGCGAATAAATCCATTTGTTTGTTGTTTTAGCCGGATTATAATAATAAATTGCACCGCCTGTCGGATCCCAGCCGTTCATCGCATCCTGACACGCCTTATATACAGTAGAGTCCGAGCTTATGGGAACATTTATCTGACCGTCAACTGTTGCGGTAAAAGCACCTTTTTGATAAATTACGCCGGGAATGGTGTTCGGAAAAGACGGATGCTTTACGCGGTTTAAAACAACAGCTGCAACTGCAACCTGACCTTCGTACGGCTCTCCCCGTGCCTCGCCGTTAACGCAACGGGCAAGAAGCTGCAAATCGCTTGCGTTTTTAGCTGCGGCATATGCCTGCTCATTTTTAGGTGTATATACAAAAGCAGCTGATAAAAAGAGAAGTCCGCAAAGTGTAAAATATAAAAGTCTTTTTTTCATAATTACCTCCGTGTATGAATTTGTAAGTAGTGTTATTTTTTGCAAGTATGGCTAAATTATACACCGGGAAATAAAAAAAGACTGCCGTATGGCAGTCTTAAAAACACTATTAAATTTTAAACATTAAATCTGAAAAGAACTATATCTCCGTCATTCATCACATATTCTTTACCCTCTGAACGAACAAGACCTTTTTCTTTTGCAGCAACATAGCTGCCGCATTCGATTAAGTCTTTATATGCAACAACCTCTGCGCGAATAAATCCTTTTTCAAAATCGGTGTGAATTTTTCCTGCAGCCTGCGGAGCTTTTGTTCCTCTTGTTATAGTCCATGCTCGAACCTCGGGTTCGCCTGCGGTTAAGTAACTGATTAATCCGAGCAGCTTATAGCTCTTTTTAACGAGACGGTCAAGACCAGATTCGTTAATGCCTAAAGCTTCTAAATATTCAGCTTTTTCTTCGGGAGGAAGAACAGAAATATCTTCTTCAATTTTTGCCGAAATAGGCATAACCTCTGAGCCTTCAGATGCAGCCAATGCTTCTAGCTCTGCAACCATAGAGTTGTTTTCAATGCCGTTTGAAAAATCGTCTTCAGATACATTTGCAGCATACAAAACCGGCTTAAAGGTTAAAAGAGGCAAGTCCTTGAGCATTTCCTGTTCTTCGGCACTATATTCTCTTGCGCGTGCAGGCTTGCCGTCTTCAAGCAGTTTTTTGATGTCTTCTAAAACATCTATTTCTGCCTGATATTTTTTGTCGCCGCCTTTCATAAGCTTGCGTGTTCTGTCGATGCGCTTGTCAAGCATTTCGATATCGGCAAAAATAAGCTCTAAATTTATGGTTTCAACATCACGGAGCGGACCAACAGAGCCTTCAACGTGAATGATGTTGCTGTCTTCAAAGCAACGAACAACATGAACAATTGCATCTACCTCACGAATGTGAGATAAAAACTTATTACCCAAACCTTCGCCACGGCTTGCACCTTTAACCAGTCCTGCAATATCTACAAACTCAATAGTCGCATTTGTAACCTTTTGCGGATTATACATATCTGCAAGAACATTTAAACGCTCATCGGGAACAGCAACAATGCCAACGTTAGGCTCGATAGTGCAGAACGGATAGTTAGCAGATTCAGCCCCTGCCTGAGTAATTGCGTTAAATAAAGTGGATTTTCCTACGTTAGGAAGTCCGACTATACCAAGTTTCATAATATTTCACTTCTCCTTATATTTCAAGAGTTTTAAGGTTGTCTGACACCAATTTGACACCGTTTATACTTGAACTTTTTTGTCACAAATTTATACATCAAATTATTATACCACAATAAAGGATAATAGTCAATTATTCAGCCTGTTTTTGTTTTCGTTTTTGTGTGAATATATTGCAAATGTTGAAACAAAGCCATAACTCATAGAATATTGCACTGTTTGATTGAGCAAAATTAAACTTTTTTTAAAATTAACTTTAAATTTAATTGATTTTGTTTAAAATTATTGTAGTTCTGATTGAGTAATGTTAGAACTAATTTAATTAAAATATGGGAGTTGTTTATAGATGGATAATATTGATAAAAAAATATTAAGAATACTTTCCAAAAATGCAAATATGCCTACCACGGAAATAAGCCGTGCAGTTAACCTGTCAGTTCCTGCGGTAAATAAACGTATTTCAAAACTTAAGGAAAATAATATTATTCGTTCGTTTACAATTGTTACTGACGGAGAAAAGGTAACAAAACCGATTCTTGCATTTATTCTTATTGTGGCGCGGTACAATGACGGTGTTGAAGCGCTTGCGGATTTAATTGAAAAAGATCCTGATATATTGGAGTGCTATGCAGTTACAGGGGAATATGATTATATTTTAAAGGTTTCTGCTAAAGATGTTAAAGCGCTTGAAGATAAGTTGTTGCTTATAAAACGGCAGAAAAATGTTTTAAAAAGCTATACTATGCTGTCGTTAATGGAGCATAAATTTGAACCTGCTATTTTACCTGATATTGATTAAAAAGGAAAAGATAAACGAAATATTTTAAAGGTGATAGATTATGGCAATTGAAAAAATTAAGGAACTGTTTGATTATGCAGTAGCAATCAGAAGACAAATTCATCAATATCCCGAAATAGGGTTTGAGCTTGAAAAAACTGTTGCGCAAGTAACCAACGAACTAAAACAATTGGGAATAGAATATACAACCCGTTATGGGAAAAGCAGTATAGTTGCCGAATTAGGACAAGGGGACAAGCTGATTGCATTAAGAGCCGATATGGATGCTTTGCCGGTTGAAGAAAAAACGTCTTTGCCGTTTAAATCAAAAATTTCGGGGCAAATGCATGCTTGCGGTCACGATGCACATACTGCCATACTTTTAGCTGTTGCGAAATACTTAAAAGAAAATGAAAATAAGCTTAATTGCAGAATAAGACTTATTTTTCAGCCAAGTGAAGAAGGAGCGGTAAGCGGCGCAAAAATGATGGTGGATAACGGGGTTATGGAGGGTGTTGACCACATTATATGCACACATTGTGACAATGAAATTGATTCAGAAAATATAGGTGTATGTTATGGAGATTATATGGCCGCTTGTATTCCTGCAAGCATAACTTTTAAAGGGCGTACTTCTCATGCAACTCTTCCGCAGTTTGGCATAGATGCCAATGCAATGGCGGTTGAGGCATACATCGAAATGAAAAAAATGCTAAAGCAATCAGCAGAAGATACACCATATATATGGTCTGTAGGTAGAATCGCAGGCGGACAGGCTCATAATGTAATTTCGGACTTATGCGAAATGGATATTTCTTTTCGCTTTTATGATATGGACTTTGCAAAACAAGTTGAAAAAAATGTACGTTATATCTGCAATGATATAGCACAAAAATACGGCGGCAGTGCGGATATTATATGGAATATGAGCACAGGTGCAGTTCATAACGATAAAAATATCACCGAAAAATTCGATAAAGCCGCAAGAAAGGCAGGCCTTGCAGTTCAGAATATGCCGCAAAGAATGATGTCAGAGGACTTTGGATGGTATCTGACAAAAGCACGCGGTATGATATTCAGATTCGGAACGAAAAACGAAGAGCTGGGCTGCACCTCGCCTCTTCACAGCAATGATTTCTGTATTGATGAAAATGGTATGAAAGCGGCAATTGACGCATTTGTTTCATACATATTAGATTTTAAATAAATCAAAGGGAGCGAATATTATATTATGAAAGCTAAAAATGTATTAAGCTTGGCTGCGCAAAATGCTTTGCCCTCGGGTATTCGCAGAATGTTTGAGCTTGCTAAACAATATCCGGATGCAATTAATCTTACATTAGGTGAGCCGGGATTTTCAACTCCTGCTCATATTATAGATGCCGGAATTAAGGGATTAAAAGACGGCAAGACTAAATATACACCGAATGCAGGCATTAAGGAGCTTCGCGATGCAATCGCATATAAGCTTAAAAAGGAAAACGGAATAAAAGCCGATCCTGATAAAAACCTTATTGTAACGGCAGGAGCAACACAGGCATTAATGCTTGCAATGGTAACCTTGGTAAATCCGGGTGACGAGGTTATTATTCAAGGCCCTAACTGGCCGGATTACCGCGGACAGATTGATATGGTAAATGCAAAAACAGTGTATGCAAAAGTTGATGATAAAAATGAATTTAAAATGACAGCGGATGTTATTGAGCCGCTTATTACTGATAAAACAAAGCTTATTATAATAAATTCTCCATCAAACCCTACAGGCGGTGTACTTGAATGGGAGGATTTGCTTAAAATTGCTGAGCTTGTTAAAAAATATAAAATATTTATAATTTCAGATGAGCCGTACGAAAAGCTTGTATATGATGGTTTTAAGCAAAAAAGTCTTGCGGCAATTCCGGGTATAGAGGACTATGTTTTAACCATAAACAGCTTTTCAAAAACATTTGCTATGACGGGCTTCAGAGTGGGATATATATGTGCTAACGAGAGGATTATTGAAAATCTTATAAAGCTTCACGAAAATATGATTGCAAGCGTTCCTGAGCCAATGCAGCTTGCCGCGGCAGAGGCAATTTATAACGGCGAAAAAGATGTACAGAAAATGGTAGAATACTACGACAAAAATCGCAAATTAATAGTAGACGGACTTAATCGCATTAACGGTTTTAAGTGTGTTAATCCTAAAGGAGCTTTTTACGTATTCCCGAATATCTCAGGCTTTGGAATGAGCAGCCGCGAAGCAGCAGAATACATACTTGAAAAAACGCACGTTGTAACCTCTCCCGGCGACGCATTCGGTCCTGACGGCGAGGGATATATAAGAATATGCTATGCCTCAAAATATGAGGATATAAAAGAAGCGCTTAAACGAATGGAAAATGCATTCGGCACAAAATATTAATAAAAAAAGCATCTTGTTTAACAAGATGCTTTTTAATGTTAAAGTATTATTTTTGTTGTGTTATAATGAGTTTTCAATATAAATAATTCGTGTATGCACAACTATTCATAAGTATTACTTTCGCCACCAGTCCTGTTTTTCTATGGTGCTGATGTCCTTTAGATGTTCATTATCTCCGTCTGTTATCATTGTAAATTTTTCGTTTTCGTACTGTGCAACGGTGATTGATGCATTATCGCACCAATTAACATCGGTAAGCTTTTCAAGCGGCCATCCGTAAAAGTAACATGCCAAAACTCTTATTGCCGTGCCGTGAGTTGCGATGCAGACAGTCTGAGAGTCGTGCTTTTTGGCAATCTCGCTTGAGGCGGTTATTAAACGCTCAGAAAACTCAGCCATGCTTTCACCTTCTGGCATTTGCAGACGATATGGTTCGTTAAGCCAAATATCATAGCTTTCGGTAAACTTATGAGGAAGGTCATCCCAGGGTACATCCTCCCATTTACCTCCATTGATTTCGCGAAAACGCTCGTCAATTTGAATGCTTATATTACGTTCTTTTGCAATTTCTTGCGCAGTCTGAAAAGCGCGTGTTAAATCACTTGAATATATAGCATCAATGTGCTCATCTGCCAAACGTGCAGCGGCACGTTTTATTTGCTCTAATCCGTTTTCGGTAAGTGAGGAATTATAAAAGCCGTGAAAGTGACGTTTTATATTTCCTTCAGCTTCGCCGTGACGGACATAAATCAGTTTAGTCATAACAGCAACCTCCATTTCATGCAGGTTAAATATCTACACCTAAAGATTAAGGGCTTTTCACTAATAGTAGTAAAAAACCCTTTAAGTATCTGTATTAAAGAAAAGCTGATCTTACAGATTTTCTTTTGCTTTTTCAACTAATGCTGCAAAAGCTTCTTTGTCGCTTACTGCAATTTCAGCAAGCATTTTGCGGTTCATTTCGATTCCTGCTTTTTTAAGACCGTTCATAAAACGTGAATAGTTGATTCCGTTCATTTTAGCCTGTGCAGAAATACGAGCGATCCACAACTGACGGAAGTTTCTTTTCTTCTGTTTTCTTCCGATGTATGCATATGTCAGCGATTTCATTACCGCTTCTTTAGCTGTGCGGAACAATTTGCTCTTAGCACCTCTATAGCCTTTTGCCAGTTTTAAAACTCTTTTATGTCTTTTACGTGTATTCAAAGCACCTTTAACTCTTGCCATGTCTGTTACCTCCTAAAATCTTTTAATCAGATTGTTTCGTAATTTTACTTATAAGGAATCAGTGTTCTGATAACCTTAGCATTTGCGCTACTTGCGTAGCAAGCCTTACGAAGCAAGCGTTTTCTTTTTGTAGATTTCTTGGTCAGAATATGGCTTCTGTAGGCATGATTCATTTTAATCTTACCGTTTTTGGAAACGGAAAACCTTTTTGCTGATGCTCTATGTGTCTTAATCTTAGGCATAACTCTGCTCCTTCCAAATGTATAATAATATTTTTTAAAAACTCACTTATTTAGGCGATACAACCATGCTCATATTTTTGCCTTCGAGCTTTGGCGGTTTTTCTGCTGCGCCGTATTCGCTTACCGCATCGCGGAAACGCTCTAAAAGCTGAAGTCCCAAATTGCTGTGGTGAACTTCGCGGCCGCGGAAACGAACGGTAATTTTAACCTTGTCGCCACCTTTTAAAAACTTGTTGGTTTGATTTACCTTAGTATCAAAATCGTGATTGTCTATAGACGGTGAAACACGAATTTCTTTAAGACTTACTGTCTTTTGGTTTTTGCGTGCCTCTTTGTCGCGCTTTGCCAGTTCGAATTTATACTTGCCGTAGTCCATGGTTTTGCAC
>JAFYXI010000031.1 GCA_017546245.1 Clostridia bacterium
ACGTAACTACTTAAGGAGGGGAAAGCTGTGGCATTTGAAAACTTATCTGAAAAGCTTACGCAAACATTTAAAAAGCTGCGCGGTAAGGGCATAGTTACAGACAAGGATTTAAAAGAATCCATGCGTGAAATAAAGCTGGCTCTCCTCGAAGCAGACGTAAACTTTAAAGTAGTTAAAGATTTTATTGCAAAAGTATCTGAAAGAGCGGCAGGGGCAGATGTTTTAGAAAGTTTAACCCCCGGTCAGCAGATTGTTAAAATAGTAAATGATGAATTAACTCAGCTTATGGGCGGCGAAAACGCACGAATCGAGTTCGGCAAGCAGGTGCCCACTGTTGTTATGATGGCAGGTCTTCAGGGTGCAGGTAAAACTACATTCTGTGCAAAGCTTGCCGGCTATATGAGAAAAAAGCATAATAAGCGTCCTTTAATGGTTGCTTGTGATATTTACCGTCCTGCAGCTATAAAACAGCTTGAGGTTGTAGGAAAGCAGATTGATGTTCCGGTCTTTCAGATGGGAACAGATGTAAGTGCAGTCGAAATTGCAACAAAGGCGGTTGAGCATGCTAAGGCTCATGGTAACGACTTTGTTATTATCGATACCGCGGGTCGTTTGCATATTGACGAAGAGCTTATGCAAGAGCTTGAAGATGTTAAAAATGCAGTTTCTCCTGAAGAGATATTGCTCGTTATTGATGCAATGACCGGTCAGGATGCCGTAAACATTGCCGAAAGCTTTAACAATCGTCTTGAAATTTCGGGCGTTGTTATGACAAAGCTCGACGGTGACACCCGTGGCGGTGCGGCGCTTTCTGTTAAGGCAGTTACGGGTAAGCCGATTAAGTTTGCCGGTACAGGCGAAAAGCTTTCGGATTTAGAAGAATTTCATCCTGAAAGAATGGCATCAAGAATCTTGGGCAGCGGCGATGTGCTTTCTTTAATAGAAAAGGCAGAGCAGGCAATTGATGAAAAATCGGCAGCCGCTTTAGAAGAAAAAATAAGAAGAAATCAGTTTGATTTAAACGACTTTTTAGAGCAAATGCAGCAAATGAAAAAAATGGGTCCGCTTTCTCAGCTGGTAAAAATGATACCGGGCATTAATGCAAAGGCTTTGGAAAATGTCGATTTAGATGATAAAAGACTTTTAAGGGTAGAGGCAATTATAACCTCTATGACCGAAAAAGAAAGACAAGACCCGTCTATAATAAATGCAAGCCGCAAAAGAAGAATAGCGGCAGGCAGCGGTAATGACGTAAATGCGGTTAATAATCTTTTGAAACAGTTTGAACAGATGCAGACAATGATGAAGCAGTTAACCGGCGGTAAGTTTGCCCGTCATATGAAAAAGGCTACCAAGAAAAAGAAAAAGCATAAATAGCCAATCGGCTTTTTATAAATAATTTAAGTTAATTAATTGTACAGATAGTTCTGTGCTGTAAATGATATGGAGGTGAAAGAAATGGCAGTTAAAATGAGACTGAGAAGAATGGGTGCTAAAAAAGCTCCTTTTTACAGAGTTGTTGTTGCTGATTCAAGATACCCGAGAGATGGTAGATTTATCGAAGAAATCGGAACTTACAATCCGCTTACACAGCCGTCTGAAATTAAAATCGACGCAGAAAAAGCAAAGAAATGGTTGGGTAACGGCGCACAGCCGACCGATACTGTTAAGGGTCTGCTGAAAAAGAGCGGCATTATTGACTAATTATTAGTTGATTTTGTATCCCGATGAAGTGATGATATAACATCACTCTTTAAGGAGGTAAATGCTGTGAAAGAATTATTGGAAGTTATCGCAAAGGCTCTTGTTGACGAACCTGATGCAGTAAGCGTAAACGAAAAAGAAAACGAACATTCTGTTCTTTTAGAGCTTCGTGTGGCTGACGGCGATATGGGTAAGGTAATCGGTAAGCAGGGAAGAATTGCAAAATCTATCCGTACCGTTATGAAAGCGGCTGCAAACCACGAAAACAAGAAAGTCATAGTCGAAATAGTACAATAAAAAAGCACATTGTGCTTAAAATAAAACGGAGTAGTGATTTCACTACTCCGTTTTGTCGTTTATAACGGTTACTTGCTTAAAAGTTCAATACCTTTTTCAATTCTTGCGAGTGTTTCTTCTTTTCCTAAAATTTCGGCAAGCTCTACACCGCCGCCGGGGGTAAAGGCCTTACCCGAAACTGCGCAACGAAGCGGCCAGAGGATAATTCCGTTTTTAACTTCTAATTTCGCAATCAGGTCAAATAAAGCGTTATGAATGTTATCTAAAGTCCAGTCAGATACAGCCTCTAACGCCGGAACGATTGCCTTTAAGCTTTCAAGCGAGTTTTCTTCGTTTGTTTTCATCTTTTTGTGGCAATACATTTCGGGTGAATACTCAGGGAGAGTATCGAAAAAGTCAACCTGTTCAGGAATGTCGGACAGCTTTTCGCAACGCGGCTGCAAGAGTGCGCTGACTTTTTTAAGGTCAATTGCAGGATTTTTAATAACATCCTTATAATATGGCAGAGCCATTTCGTGAAATTCCTCTGCTGACAGTTTTCTGATATACTCACCATTTAACCAGTCGAGTTTTTTCTGGTCAAAAATAGCAGGAGATTTGCTTATTCCCTTAAGGTCAAATGCCTCGATAAGCTCTTCTAATGTAAATACTTCCTGTTCACCGCCGGGACTCCAGCCTAAAAGTGCGATATAGTTAACGATTGCATCTTTTAAATACCCCTTGTTTATAAAGTCTTCATAAGAAGCATCACCCTCGCGCTTTGACAGCTTTTTGTGAGCGTCCTTCATAACCGGAGAAACGTGAATGTACTTAGGAACCTCCCATCCGAAAGCTTCATAAAGAAGATTGTATTTAGGTGAGGAAGAAAGATATTCACTTCCGCGGATTACATGTGTAATTTTCATCAAATGGTCATCAATAACGTTAGCAAAGTTATATGTCGGCAATCCGTCTGATTTTAAAAGTACGTTATCGTCTAAGGTTGCATTATCAACGGTGATTTTGCCATAGATTTCATCATAGAAAGAGGTTGTGCCTCTTTTCGGTATTTTCTGACGGATAACGTAAGGAACGCCTGATGCCAGTTTTTCTGCAATTTCTTCTTTTGAAAGACGTGCGCAATGACCATCGTATTTAGGCATAAGCTTAGCCGCTTCCTGTTGCTGACGAAGGTCGTCTAAACGTTCTTTATCGCAGAAACAGTAATATGCTCCGCCCAGTTCAACTAACTTTTCGGCATATTCTTTATAAATGCTGCGTCTGTCGCTCTGTACATATGGGCCGTACGGTCCGCCGATATCAGGACCTTCATCGTGAAAAAGTCCTGTTTCTTTCATAGTTTTATAAATTAACTCTACCGCACCTTCAACAAAACGTTCCTGGTCGGTATCCTCAATTCTCAAAATAAAATCGCCACCGCTGTGCTTGGTCAAAAGATAAGCATAAAGAGCGGTACGCAGATTACCGATATGCATATATCCTGTCGGACTGGGTGCAAATCTTGTTCTGATTTTTTCCATTTTTATATATCATCCTTTCGTAAATTTTCCATTATAAATAATTATATCGGTTTATAAACTCTGTGTCAAGAAATAAATCTACTTAACCTTTGGTTGGGGCGGATTTGTTTTCTTAATTCCGTCTCCAAATGCCGAAAGCGATTCTTCGGTTTCGTCAAGCATATAAGGTCTGCTTATTTTACCTTCAAATCCGGGACGCATATCCATATCGGGAGCAGAGAACCATACTGCTACCTTAATATTAGGATATTTATGCAGATTTTTAAACATATGGTTAATCCACATCGGTTTATTTCCGCCAACAGAGCTTGATGCAAATTCTGTAATTATCCATGGAAAATCTGCAAAGAACGGACTGTATGCCTCGTTAACCTCGTCATAAATCTCGGTAAACGAGCGCCAGTCTTCGCCTGTAACATTTTTAAAATATGTGCCTGTATTATAGCCCGTAACACCTATCATCTGTACATATTCATCACCGGGGTAATATGCTAAAAAGTTGTTCCAGTTACACGGCGGATAGTTGCGGTCGTTGGGGTTAAACACCCATATTGCGTTATCTACGCCCTCTTCTTTAAAAATGTTATAAACTCTGCGCCAGCTTTCAACATAAATTTCGGGGTCAGAAAGGTTTATAATTCCCGAATAGTTTGTCCAGTCTGTGTTCATTTCGTTGTTCAGTCTGAAAAAGAACGGAAGCTTTATGTTTTCTTTTATATCACGGGCAAGAGCACGGATTTTATCATCGTACTTACCCTTATAGGTTTCTAAAAGCGGACTTTTGCAGTGCAAATCTTCGTTGTTTGTTTCGGTCATCTGAACGGTTAATTCCAGCATTCTGCCTTGCTCGGCACATTTTTCTGCCAGACCCTCTGCCAAAGGATTACCCAGATGATTGTAAGTAAGAATTACAGGAAATGTAAAGTCAATTTTTTCTTCAATATCGGCAATCGCATCGTCAAGCTTTCCTGCCTGAACATCTGCGTGGAAAATTCCCCAGAAAATATCGTCGTGATTGGTCATAGTTTCATATGTTTTTTTTGTATCACGCGACCAGAAGTCAGGTTGTTTGGGCGAAAATTTTAAATCGTAATGAGCTGTACCGAATGAGGCGCATTTAACAAAACTGGTAAGAGCAGTATTTGTTGTTTGCTTTATTTCATCCTGTGAATCTGAACGGAATTTAAATAAAAATCTGAAAAATTCACGGTCAACTGTCTTTATTGTTGCGTAAGTATACACATTTTTTTTATCTTCGGGCATATCGGTTATTTTTACCGATATAACACGAGCGGTATTTTTGCCATATGTGCTTGTAGAATCTTCTAAAAGCTCAATAGAATTATTTTTGCGCAAGGTTTCGTTTGTAATAAAACGATTCAAATAGTGAGCAATATATTCGTCAATATCCTCATACGGAGAGCGTTCTTTAGATATGGTAACATCTAAAAACTCGCTTGTCATTTTTACAAAATTGGGGCTGTGCGAAAAGTCAGGCTCCATATTTTCGGGCAGGTCGATTAAAAATCCTGTACAATAGTCAATAAGACGGGTTTGATTATCGGTTTTTTCAACAATTTTATTATCTTTTTTGGGGTTTAGCTTTTCAACTTTAGATTTTTGGTTATCTGCATAAAGAACGCTTTTGGCATTTTCGAGCGGTTCGTATTCTAAAGAGCGAACTGACAAAAGCTCTGTTCCTATACTGCGGATGGTACTTTTTATTTTTTTTACATAAGGGGAGTTTGTGCTGTATAGGGCGCAGCCTGCGCATACTGTAATTGCCAGAACAATAAAAATTAAAAGTCCTATTCTGTTTTTTAATTCAGATTTTTTTTGTTTGCGCATCTGTGCAATTTCCTCCTTGGTTTATTTTATAATATTGTATATTATTTTAACTTAAAATGCAAGAATTAACAAGATACCGTTTCATCGGCACTTGCAAATTTTTTAATAACTGATTCAAGGCTTTTGCCGTCTTTTAAAAGCTGCTTCCATATTAAAGCAGGGCAGGTAAGGTGTTCTGCTCGGGCAAACAAAGGCTCTAAAAGTTTTTCTTCGCCAAAACCGCGTTTTATAAGTGATTCGTTAGCTAAAGCTACAAGATTTGTTAAAAGCTTTCGAACTTCGTTGTTCGGTGCAGAAAGCTTGTATTCGTATATTACGCTGTTGCGCAGAATTTTATTTTTATCGGGTGATTCTAAAATCTCTTTTGGTATGTTGTTGTTTAAAAACTCATCTAAGATTTGAGCCGCTTTTTCTTTAGCGTATAAAATCCCCAAGTTAAAAGCAGGAGCACAAAAAGCTTCACTTACAGGCTGAGCACAGTCGCTTCGGACTTCTAAAGTGCCTCGGCGTGTAACCTCTGCGTTGCAAAAGGATAAATAGCAGCTGATGTCACTTTCTTCGCTTTCGTTACTGTTAAAATATTCGCTCAAGGTTACGGGTGTTATAGTTTCATATTTTCCGTTTCTTATTCGGTTAAACATTTTGCGCTCTAAGATTAAATCTTCTATATCAGATATTGAAGAAAAATCAGAACAGATTTTGCCTGTGTTTTTGCCAAGACTGCCAAAGCCGCTTTTCTCCCACAGATAGTCACGAAAACATACGCAGTCAGAAAAATCATCAGCACCTGCAAATGCAGGGGAGTTAGAAAATAAAAGCGCGCGGACAAAATCTAAATTTGCAAAAAGTGTTAATGATTTTGCAAGTTCATTTTCTGAAACGTCTAAATGGGTTTGTACTGACGAAAGATATGCAGGAAAATCTGTATAAGCATGGTAATCACCGCCACAGAAATTGCCTAAAAATTCGTGTATCATTTCGTAAACGGGGAAGGATACGAAATCGCTTTTAATGTACTCTTTAAACGGATTTGTACCAATTCCGCAAAGAGTGTGAGAATGTGGCAACAAAAAATTCTGCACTATATCATAAAGCTTATAAAAACGAGCGGCACATTCAGCTAAATTTTCACCTTTTTCCATTGAAAACTCAAAATTGTTATACGAGTTGTCAAACGATAAAACATCGCCGTCTTTGTTTATTATAAAAGTGAGATTGCCTTGGCTATCTGTTTCTGCCATACGAAAAGAATGGTTTTTAATCATATATTCTAAAAGACCTGAAGCTACATTGTGCTTGACAGGTGCTTTTTTTAAGTTAAGCAAAGGAAATTCAAGCTCAACACCGATGTTTTTACGGTCTTTGGCGCAAAAAGGTTTGATAAAGGTTTGGTTAACAATTTTTCTTGCGTTCACTTTTAAAATCCTTTCTTGTTAAAATCGGTTATTATCTTATATTATCACAAAAATTTGGTTGTTTCTACTATGTTTTCATATATTTTAAGTTAAATTTTGGTGTCAAAGGTTGATTCCCATTAAATTTTGGTCTATAATAAGAATGATAAATTATATTTAGGAGGAATTTTTAGTGAATCCTTTATTGTTGATTATATTTGCGATTATGTGTATAGCGGCAGTTAATGCGGCGCGTAAAAGCGGCAATGCCTTTTCTTCTGATGCTGAAAACGAAAACACAAGTGCGGTGCTGTCGTTTTTATATAAGCATGAAAAGAAACTGGCTGTTTTAATTTTAATTATAGGAATACTTGTAAGAATTTCGTTTTTCTGGGTAACTCCTGACGGACTTAATCAGGATGAAGCATCGTTAGCATATGATGCATATGCAGACCTTACCTACGGTCAGGACAGAAACGGTGACCACAACCCTGTTTATTCTGTAGCCTGGGGCAGCGGACACAGTTCTTTTTATATAACCTTTACCAAGCTTTTTATAGCACTTTTTGGACTTAATGTATTTAGTGTTCGTGCAACTAATGTGCTGTTTGGTGTAATTGCATTATTTGCGTTTTGGGGAATAGCAAAGCGTATAAACAGGCGCAGCGCTGTTATTTCGTTATTTCTTTTTGCAATTTGTCCGTGGCATATTATGATGTGCCGCTGGGGTTTAGACTGTAATGTTTTTCCTAATGTATTTTTACTGGGATTATATTTTCTTATGCGCGGTTTAGAAGATAAGCGCTGGTATCCTGTATCTATGGTTATTTTCGGCCTTTCGCTTTACGGCTATGGTGCAGCATATATGACAGTTCCTGTATTTTTATTGCTTACTGCCGTATATCTTTTATATAACAAAAAAATTACTGTTAAAATGACAGTTGTTTCGGCTGCCGTATTTTTAGTGGTTGCGTTGCCTATTATAATCTTTATGGTAATCAATACCTTCGGATTATCAGAGCTTAATCTTGGTTTTATTACTATTCCAAAGCTTATAAGCGGTCGTTATAACTCTACCGTAACAGTTTTGAGCGGTGGTCTTGGTGCGGCATTTAAAAATCTGTCGGTTTTAACCAGTTTGCTTTTTGTTCAGTATGACGGATTGCCGTGGAATGCAATTCCTGAATACGGCACATTATATTTGTTCTCGGTACCGTTTTTAATTTTAGGTATTATATATGTAATTAAAAATACTGCTGCTGTTAAAAAGAAATATTCGCCTATGGCATTACTCTTGTTTATGCTTATAGCATCATTGGTGCTGGCAATATTGAGCAAATTAAATATTAACCGTGCAAACTTTATGTATCCGGCACTTATTATGGTTTTGGCAGAGGGTATTTTATATGTTATTACTCATTTAAAGAAGCCGGCATATGCAATTTTGCCTATATACTTGTGCGTGTTCTTACTTTTTACAGGAACATACTTTACAAGCTACCGTGAAAAAATAGGGCACTACTTCTTTTTAGGAACCGGAGATGCCATAACCTATGCAATAGAAAATACCAATGATGATATTTATATAACTGAAAAAATTAACGGACCTTATGTTTTTGCGCTGTTTTACGATAAAACCGATCCGCAGGTGTTTATTGATACAGTAGATTATGAAAACCCGAATTCTCAGGTGCGCAAGGTTAACTCGTTTGACCGTTTTATAACAGGTATTCCTGAAGAGCTTCCTGATGACGGAGCATTTATTTTGCATAAATCAGAAAAAGAAAAATTTGCTGATAAATATAATCTAAAAGAATTTGGAAACTATTACGTAGCGACAAAAAAGTAGGTGTTCGATATGATTTCAGTTATAGTGCCTGCATATAACGAGCAAAACCGAATAGGAAAAACTCTCGATGCACTCAGCTCGTATATGCAGAATAATTTTAACGGCGATGAGTATGAAATTTTAGTTGTATCTGACGGCAGTAAAGACGGTACAAACGATGTTGTTAAAAACCATCCCGGAAAAAATGTTTCGCTTTTGTCTTATGAAAAGAATCGTGGCAAAGGCGGTGCGGTTAAATACGGTATAGAAAACGCAAAAGGCGATATTATTATTTTTACCGATGCAGATTTGCCTTATCCGCCCGAAAGCATTAAAAAAGCGGCAGAGATGTTTGAAAAAGAAAAGTTCGATTTAATTTTAGGCAGCCGTGTAATTTCAGAGCAGGGTAAAAAGTATCCCTGGTATCGCACTATTATGTCACGTGCGTTCTCGATGCTTGTAGATATGGTTTTAAAGCTGCATGTTCCTGATACTCAATGCGGATTTAAGTGCTTTAGAAAAAGCGCTGCCGATAATATATTTAAAAAAAGTACTCTGGTTGGCTGGGGCTTTGATGTTGAGCTTATTTTTATAGCTAAAAAGAGGGGATATTTAATAGGCAGAATTCCTGTCAGCCTGTCACACGAAAATGACGGCTCTAAAATAAGAGTTTTAGAGGCGACTAAAACTATGATCGGCGAAGTGCTGAAAGTAAAAGAAAACAATAAAAACGGACTTTATGATTAAAACGGAGGGGTTAAAATGTGGAACGGCTTTAAAACAGAACGCATAAGATTTGCAGAAAGAGATGCAATAATTGTGTATCCTAAGGGCAAACCAAACGGTAAAATTTTGCTTAAAACCGAGTATTTGGATGCCTTTCCTGCATTCGATATGGCAATGCTTGAACGCGGATATTATTTAATCCATATCGTTCAGCGCACTCGTTGGGCATCTTTAGAAGAAATATCAATTATGGCAGATTTTGCGCATTTTTGCATGGAAAAGCTTGGTGCTGACAATAAGCTTATTGTTGAAGGTATGAGTTGCGGCGGTTTGCAGGCGGCAAAGCTTGCAGAGCTTTATCCTGAGCTTGTGGGTGTGCTTTATTTAGATGCACCTGTACTTAATATTTTGAGCATGGTCGGTCTGGGTGAATGCAGATGCGAGGCAATTGATTCGTTCTGGAGAGAAATTGTGGCAACCTATGGCGTCAGCCGCTCTACAATAATAAATTTCAGAGAAAGCCCAATTGACAATATGCAGCCATTAATTGATAACAACATACCGATTATTATGCTTTACGGAAATGCAGACAATGTTGTTATTTATGAAGAAAACGGTAAGGTTTTAGAGAATTTTTATCGCGAAAACGGCGGTATTATGCAGGTAATTTGCAAATCTATGTGCGGACACCATCCGCACGGTCTGGATGACCCGATGATTATTGTGGATTTTGTAGAGGCAAATTTTCCTGAAAAACAATAAAAACATAAAAAATGCCTGATGCTTAGGTAGAGTGTCCTTAAGGACACTCTACAGTTTTATTCGCCTTTTGGCGAGTTATATTGCTTCGCAGTGATATTTGCTTTGCAAGTGGTATTGTGCTTCACACAGTTTATGGTGAATAAAATACCACTAAATCTAAAGGATTTAATAACACTTTTGATTTATCAAAAATATCACTCTGTACGAAAGTACAGAATATCACTTGAAAAACCAACAATATAGAAGTATAATTATCGCAGAGGTGATTATAATGGCAGAGAGCGTTTTAAGAGATAAAGCAAAGCAATTTGCAAAAGATATTGTTTTCTTATGTAGAGAGATTAAATCAAGTCACAAAGAAGCGGTATTAGTAAATCAACTACTTCGTTCTGCTACTTCAATAGGTGCAAACCTTCACGAAGCACAATATGCTCAAAGTAAAAATGATTTTATATCAAAGCTTGAAATAGCACAAAAAGAGTGCTACGAAACAGAGTATTGGCTAGAATTATTTTTTGAAACAGAATGTATCGAGGAAGAGAAATATAAGAAGATACAAAATGAGTGTGGTGCTATTCGCAGAATGTTGATATCATCACTTAAAACAGTTAAATCTAAATAATAGTAAGCCTGAAACGAGAGATGTCGTTCCAGGCTTTTCTCATTAAGGTCTTAGGATATCCTAAATATTTGGAAGATGGTATACATCCTCCCTGCTTGTTACAGTACCGGACAATTTTCTAAAATAAAAATTTTTTTAATCTCTAAAATCAAATAATTCTTTTGGTTTTATATCTAATACTTCACAAATTTTAAATATTACATCAAAAGAAACTCCAACATTGCCTAATTCTATAGCACTTATATGGCTTCTGTCTATATCGACTAACTCTGCGAGTTGTAGCTGAGTTAGTTTTTTTCTTTTTCTATAGTATACCACATTTAATCCAAACTTTTCATAAAGGTATTTATATTCTTGCTTCATATTTTTACCTCTACATATATTATAGGATAATATTTAAGAGAGTTAAACCTTGTAAAAACATCATTACGCTATTGATACAAGTCATAAAATGTGTTATACTAATAACAAAGGATGGTGTTTATATGAAAAAATATGTTTTATTAATGTTGATAATTGTTTTTTGTTTTTCTTTTTGTGGATGTAACAATGAGAATAATATTAGCGATTTTGAAGTTAATGAAAATCTTCCTTATGTAGAAGGTGGTTTAAGCGAGAAAGTATATAAAGAAATGCTTAAGGAACAAGAGACTATTAAAAATTACGAGTATAGACTTTCAACTACAGTAGGAGTTGCAAATATTGGCAATGGACAAATGCTTGAATATTCTTATGGTTCGGATAATGTTTTTGTTTCAGCCGATATTGCCGCATTTGAATACAAATACATGAAAGAAACGACATCTATTAATAGAGAAAGTATAATAAATACATATCAAGGCACATATATGCCTATACACGGAAATGTTACAGATGTAACTTCTGCAGTTATTTATACAGAGGTACAATATACGCCTTCAGATAGTTCTATTCCTAAGTATTATACTATTCCAATTACTATTGTATCAGAACAACAAAATTTACTTTATGATATCAATGTGGGAGATAATGTTTTGCTATATGGAAAAATTGATTTACTATATGAGGATGTTTGGGATTCATCTCATAGATGTTACGATGGTATTATTAGAGAAATTAATGATAAAAAATATGAGGTTCCTATATTAAACTCGGTTAATGAAGGAATATATAAAATTTATTAAATGTTAAACATAATGATTAAAGGCTCTCGCAATTTGGCGAGAGCCTTTTAAACTGTACTTACGAGTTCGCGCCATAAGCATTTATTTTATTCCCAGTATGGCAATTTTATACCCTTGCCGGTTTTTTGCGCGTTTTTATAGCAACGTGTTGTAACTGCAATGTCAGATATTCCTGCGCCAACGGCGTTAAAATAGATAATTTCGTCATCGTTTTCGCGTGCCGGCTTGTCTCCGCTTAAGATTTCACCAAGCTCTGCGTGGATATCCTCGTCTTTTACAAGACCTTCCTTCCACATAAGTGCAACTGTGCTTATCATACGGTGCTTAATGCTGTCCCAATAGTCAACTACTAACTTGTCGGCTTTTTTTACGCAGTCATAATCTACCTCGAAATCTGCCATATTCATAACAAGTGCACCTTTTTTAAGCCATTCGCCTTTGATAAACGGCTCAGATGCCAGGGTCACGCAGTCAATAATATCACTTTCGCGTGTTGCTTTTTCAATATCGCTTGTTGCAATTGCTTTAATGTTAGGATATTTTTTCATGGTGCTTTCGCAAAAACGCTCTGCGTTTTCCATTTTAATATCATAAACATATAAAGTTTTTATAGACGGACGGGCAATAAGTGCCGCCTCTAACTGTGTGGGTGCCTGTGCGCCTGCACCGCAAATTGTCATAACAGAAGCATCACTTTTAGCCAAAAGCCTTACAGCAACACCGCCGGATGCGCCTGTGCGCATTGTGCTTACTGCAGTTCCGTCTGCAATACATACAGGAAGCTTTGTGTCGGGGTCATTTAAAATAATGGTAACACTTGCGCGCGGCAGACCTTTTTTAAAGTTCATAGGGCCACTGCCTATCCACTTGATTCCTGCCATATCGTACTCGCCACCTATGTATCCGGGCATTGCGTTTATACGACCCATTACGTTTTCGTCTTCAACAGTCTTACCCCAACGCATTACGCATTTTCCCGGTGCGATTATATCGCCCTGATTTCTTAAAACATAAACTCTTTCTACGTCGTTAATAACCGCTTCCATATCGGTTACACCAAGCTCTTCCATAGCTTTGTTGTTTAAAAATAAAATTTCTGCTGTGCTCATATTTATTCTCCTTTTAAATTACTTTAAGAATAATTATAGCAATCCGGCAGATAACTGTAAACAATTGCATAAAATGCAGTTGCACCATTTTTAAATATGTGGTAAAATGTTTTATATACTATTTTTAGGAGAGGTCTTATGGAGATTTTACAGCTGCGATATTTTTTTGAAAGTGCAAAAAACGAAAATTTTGCAAAGACGGCAGAAAAATATATGGTGCCGACTACATCTGTTTCGGCATCGGTAAAAAGACTTGAACAAGAGCTGGGATGCAAGCTTTTTGACCGTCTTTCGAACCGAATTATTTTAAACGAAAACGGAAAAAGGCTCAGGCAGTCATTGTGTTTGGTTTTTTCTGAGCTTGACGAGGCGGTTGACAGCTTATCCAAAGCAGAAGAAGACAGCCGAGAGATAAAAATGCTTGTTCGTGCAATGAGAAGCAATATTACTGATTATATAATCGAATATAAAGAAAGGCATCCTAATATTGCGTTTAAAACGGTATTTGATTTTGCTGAAACTGATTTTGAAAAATATGACATTATAATTGATGAAAAAACAGATGCTTATTCTGAATATGAAAAATTTGAGCTTTGCACAATGCGATTAAGAATGAAAGTCAAGGCAGGAAGCCCCTTAAGCGGCAGAAGGCTTGTATTAAAGCAGCTTTCCAATCAGCCGTTTATATCTATGGGTGAGCAGAGCAATATGCATAAAATTTTAATGCGAAACTGCAACCGTGCAGGCTTTACACCGAATATTGTGGTGCAGAGTAACGATATTAACTGTTATGATAAACTGGTTGAATCGGGAATAGGCATAGGTCTTGGCCGCGAAAGGCTAAATGATGCGGCAGATTATTTGGATATTACCGATTTTGATGAGAGATACACCGTTTACGGATATTATAAAAAGCACGCAGATTATGGAAATGTACGGCACTTTTTGAATTTTTTAAAGGGAAAGTCGAAGTAAAAATATTTTTATATTCACAATTGGTTGTGTGACAAAGTTATATATTATAAAAATGTTGAAATAATGTAAAATATATTGTATAATGCTTTTGTCGGAGGAATCCGACAAAAGGTAAGACCAAAAACAGTGTAAAAGCTGGGCGGTTATGCTGTCATCTCTTTTATAAGGAGGTGGTTGCTGTGGATAACGAATACATAATATCATTTATGATTATTCTTTTACTTTTAGTAATTTCCATAAAAAAATAACGCCCACCGCCAAGTAGTGCGTTATTTTTTATAAACGATATTTATTTGGCATAACCGTTTGAGGTCTTGCCTTTTTCTATATTTATTATATATTCAAAATTACATTTTGTCAACAAGTAATTTTGTAAATATGTTTACTTTAAATTTAATGTTCCCATACTTGATGCCTTTAAGTACGCATTTACAAAACCGTCAAGGTCGCCATCCATTACAGCGCCTATGTTACCAACCTCGAAGTTTGTGCGGTGGTCTTTAACCATATTATACGGATGGAAAACATAAGAGCGAATCTGACTGCCCCAGGCGATGTCTTTCATATCGCCTTTTAAGTCTTCTATCTTTTCTTTTTGTTCACGTTCTGCCATCTCGAAAAGCTTTGCAGTAAGCATTTTCATAGCGTTATCTCTGTTCTGATGCTGTGAACGTTCGGTCTGACAAGCAACAACGACACCTGTGGGAATATGTGTAATGCGTATTGCAGAGTCGGTTTTGTTTACGTGCTGACCGCCTGCGCCGCTTGCGCGGAAGGTATCTACCTTTAAATCTTCGGGATTAATGTGTACTTCTATATCATCATCAATTTCGGGCATTACATCAACCGATGCAAACGAGGTGTGTCGTCTGCCGGATGAGTCAAACGGCGAAATTCTTACCAGACGGTGAACGCCCTTTTCGCTTTTGGCATATCCGTAGGCATTTTCGCCCTTTATAAGAATGGTTACACTTTTTATTCCTGCCTCATCGCCTGCTAAATAGTCTAAGGTTTCTACGCTAAAGCCACGGCGTTCTGCCCACATCTGATACATGCGGAAAAGCATCTGCGCCCAGTCCTGAGCCTCTGTTCCGCCTGCGCCGGGGTGGAGTGAAATGATGGCATTGTTTTTATCATATTTTCCTGAAAGCAGGGTTTCAAGCTTCATACCCTCTAAGTCTGCCGTAAGTGCATTATAGCCCTCGGCAACCTCGTCGAGCATAGATTCATCTTCTGCTTCGATTGCAAGTTCAACCAAAGTGACCATATCTTCCCATTGCAAAGAAAGAGCAGTATAGCGTTCAACCTTTGCTTTTAACTGCTTTAATTCCTGTAAAACCTTTTGCGAATTTTCCATATCATCCCAAAATCCGCTTTCGGATGATTTTGCCTCAAGCTCAGCTATCTTAGATTCTGTCTTGGGCAATTCAAAGTGAATCCCTCAATTCAATAATATCCTTCTTCATAGCGTCTAAATCCAGACGGTATTGGTCGAATTCTATCATTTTTTCACATCCTTATAATTTAATGATATTTTATGCTGTTATGCTTCTTCTGCACCGCAGCATTTTTTGTATTTTTTACCTGAACCGCAGGGACAAGGGTCGTTTCTGCCGATTTTTTCGGTCTTTTTAACTGTTTTATTTGTGTTTTCGCCTGCAAGACCTGCGCTTGTTGGCTCGGCTACCTGCTCGCGCTCCGGCGGAGCTTCGATTCGTGCGTGGAAGATAAATCTTACAGTATCTTCGCCGATTGCACTAATCATTTCTTCGAACATATTAAAGCCTTCGAATTTATACTCAATAACCGGGTCGCGCTGAGCATAAGCTCTGAGGTTAATACCGTTTCGAAGCTGGTCCATATCGTCAATATGATCCATCCACTTTCTGTCAACCACCTGAAGAAGAACAACGCGTTCAAGCTCACGCATATTTTCGCTGCCAAACTCTGCTTCGCGCTGTTCGTAAAGCTCGTATCCTATATTGAGTGCCTTTTCTTTAAGCTCTTCTTTTGTAATAAATTCAAGCTCGTCACGGCTTATTTCCAATGCTCCCTGTGGAATATATAAAGATTCTAAATAGTTAATAAGTCCTTCTAAATTCCAGTCGTCTGCCACATCGGTTTCGCCTGTAAAGCGAAGAATTGCAGATTCGGTAACATCGCTAAGCATTTTTAAAATGCTTTCTTTAACACTTTCGCCGCCTAAAACCTTCTGACGTTCTCCGTAGATAACTTCGCGCTGCTGATTCATAACATCGTCATACTGAAGAACGTGCTTACGAATCTGAAAGTTACGACCTTCGACACGTTTCTGCGCATTTTCGATTGCGCCTGTTAACATACTGTGCTCAATCGGCTGATCTTCTTCCAAGCCTAAGGTTTCGACAACGCGCGATATTCTTTCTGAACCGAAAAGACGCATAAGCTCGTCTTCTAATGAAATATAGAACTTAGAATAACCGGGGTCGCCCTGACGTCCTGCACGACCACGAAGCTGATTGTCAATACGTCTTGATTCGTGTCTTTCTGTACCTATAATAAACAAACCGCCTGCCTGGCGCACTTTTTCTGCCTCGGGTGCAATTTGTTCTTTATATTTTGCCAAAAGCTCGGCAAAGGTTTTTCTTGCATTTAAAATTTCTTCATTATCGGTTTCGCCAAAGCCCATAGCCTCTGCAATCATTTCATCTTCATAGCCCATACGCTTCATTTCGTGCTTTGCCATAAATTCGGCATTGCCGCCAAGCATAATATCTGTTCCACGACCTGCCATATTGGTTGCGATGGTTACTGCACCAAGCTTGCCTGCCTGAGCAACGATTTCTGCCTCTTTTTCGTGGTGTTTTGCATTTAATACCTCGTGCTTTATGCCACGACGTTTGAGCATTGATGATAAAAGCTCTGATTTTTCGATTGTTACAGTACCCACCAAAATAGGCTGACCCTTTTCGTGACATTCTGCAACCTGATTTACAACTGCATTTAACTTGCCTGCTTCGGTTTTGTATACGGCATCGGCAAGGTCAGCTCTTGCAAGCTCTTTATTTGTAGGAACAACAATAACATCGAGCTTGTAAATATCCTGAAACTCGGTTTCTTCGGTTTGGGCAGTACCTGTCATACCCGAAAGCTTAGAATAAAGTCTGAAATAGTTCTGGAAGGTGATTGTAGCTAAGGTTTTGCTTTCACGCTCAACCTTAACTCCTTCTTTTGCTTCGATTGCCTGATGCAATCCGTCAGAGTAACGTCTTCCGAACATTAAACGTCCGGTAAATTCGTCAACGATTATTACTTCACCGTCTTTTACGACATAGTCTTTGTCGCGGTGCATTGTGCCGTGTGCTTTAATTGCCTGATTTATGTGATGCTGAAGAGTCATATTTTCAGGGTCTGAAAGGTTTTCAATATTAAATGCACGTTCTGCCTTTTCTACACCGTGTTTTGTAAGAGTTGCGGTTTTTGCTTTTTCATCTATTATATAATCTGCCGTGATGCTGTCGTCTTCTAAAGCTTTATCGTCAGACTCTGCAACGCGATGGCTTTTAAGTGTGCGTGCAAAGTTTTCTGCCTGCTGATATAAAAGAGTAGAGCGGTCGCCCATACCTGAGATAATAAGCGGAGTTCTTGCTTCGTCGATTAAAATGGAGTCAACCTCGTCGACAATTGCGTAGTTATGACCGCGCTGAACCATCTGCTCTTTGTAGATAACCATATTATCGCGCAGATAGTCAAAGCCGAACTCGTTGTTTGTACCATAGGTAATGTCGGCTGCGTATGCAGCTTTTCTGTCTTTGTTTTCAACCTCGTGAATTATAAGACCGACACTAAGACCTAAATATTTAAAGATTTTACCCATCCATTCAGAGTCGCGTTTTGCAAGATAGTCATTAACCGTTACAATGTGAACACCTTTGCCGCTTAATGCATTTAAGTATGCAGGCAGGGTAGATACCAATGTTTTACCTTCACCTGTTTTCATTTCGGATATACGACCCTGATGCAGAACGATACCACCTAAAATCTGCACATAAAAATGACGCATACCAAGCACACGGTCCGCTGCTTCGCGCACGGTTGCAAATGCCTCTGGCAATAAATCGTCTAAAGTTTCTCCGTTCGCTATGCGAGCTTTAAACTCTGCAGTTTTCCCCTTTAATTCGCTTTCAGAGAGCTTTCGGTATTCGTCCTCTAATGCCATAACCTTATCGGCAATGGGGCGCAAACGCTTTAATTCTCTTTGTGAATAGTTGCCTATTATTTTTTCGAGTAATTTTTTCAATCCGTTCACCTCATAACTGCAAAAATTTGCAGAAGTAGTATTTATTATAGTATTACCGCTCACATTGTAAAAATGCGGCATATATTTTCAAATAGAACACTCCAACCTTTAGTATAGCATAAAATATATCCAAGGTCAAAGAAAATATTAAAATTAATGAAAAGTTAACAATGTGATAAAATAAAAAAATGACAAAATATTTCTTGACAAAGTTTTAACAAGATATTATAATTAATTCAGTGCATAAATTAACTGAATAAGGAGATTACACATGGGCGCAATCATAGGTTTTATTGAATTTGTAAACGGGAAGATTAATGGCGTAGTTTGGGGGCCGATAATGCTGACACTTTTAATCGGCACAGGTCTTTTTTTATCGTTTAAAGTCGGATTCATTCAATTCAGAAAATTCGGTTATGCGATAAAAAATACAATTGGCAGTGTTTTTACAAAAAATCAGCACGCAAAAGACAGTTCCGGCGTAAGTCCGTTTCAGGCGGTTGCTACGGCAATGGCAGGCACAATAGGAACCGGAAGTATTGCAGGTATTGCGACAGCTATCGTTGCGGGCGGACCGGGTGCGGTTTTTTGGATGTGGATAAGTGCGCTTTTGGGTATGGTTACAAAATATGCCGAGATTGTGTTGTCTTTAAAGTTCCGTGAAAAGAATGAAAAAGGCGAATGGATTGGCGGTCCTATGTATTATATAAGAAACGGATTGGGTATTAAATGGCTGGCTGCTGCATTTGCGGTTTTTGCAATGATAGCTTGTCTTGGTACAGGTAATGCCACCCAGTCAAATTCGATTTCGGTTGCCCTTGATTCTACTTTAGGAATTGCTCCGTGGATTACAGGTGTTGTTCTTACCATAATTGTTGCTGCCGTAATTCTGGGCGGAATGCGCAGAATTGCATCAGTAAACGAAAAGCTTGTGCCGTTTATGGCTGTGTTCTATGTTATTTGTGCTGTTGTTGCGCTCGTGCTTAATATAAAAGAAGTTCCGGCAGCATTTGCTTTAATCTTTAAAGAAGCATTTAATTTTAAAGCTGCTGCAGGCGGTGCGGCAGGATACGGCATTATGCTTGCAATGCATTACGGCTTTGCGCGCGGCGTATTTTCAAACGAAGCAGGTCTTGGTAGTGCACCGATTGCTCATGCGGCATCAAGTACAAAGAATCCGGTTGACCAGGGACTTTGGGGAATGTTTGAGGTATTCTTTACCACAATTATTATCTGTACATTTTCTGCTTTAATTATTTTAACTACCGGTATATGGTCGCAGGGGGAGCTTAACGGTGCGGCACTTTCAATTGCATCGTTTAACGCAATCATACCGGGTATAGGCGGTGTGGGTGTAACACTTTCAACGGTGTTCTTTGCGTTGTCTACTATCTTAGGATGGGCATATTACGGTGAGGTAAGTGTTGAGTATTTATCAAAAAACAATAAAAATGCAGTAATGGCATACAGAATAATTTACGTTATAATGGTATTTGTCGGAGCGGTAGGAAATTTAGAGTTAATCTGGAGTATTTCAGAAACGATGAACGGTCTTATGGCGATACCGAACCTTATAGGTGTTATTGGTCTTTACAAGGTTGTAAGCACGCTTACAAAAGAATATTTTGCTGAAAAAAGACACGAAATAAGATAAATAAAAGGATGCATCGTAAGATGCATCTTTTTGTTTGCCTTTGCATAGAAAATGTGCTACAATTATAGCATATTTTAAAATCGGAGGCAGGCAATATGAATTTATATTTTGCACCGCTTGAAGGGATTACAACAAGCATATACCGCACCACGCACGCCGAAATTTTTGGCGGATGCGATGCTTATTATGCGCCGTTTATAACCCCAAGTGATAACGAAAAGGTCAGCAAAAAGGGTTTAAAGGATGTGCTGCCCGAAAACAACGCAGGAACAAACATAAAGGTGCAGACTCTGGTAAATCACGCAGAGTCATTTGTAAAATTTGCAAAAAAGATTAAGTTTGCAGGTTTTGATGAAATAAATATAAATTTAGGTTGTCCTTCGGCTACTGTTGTTAAAAAGGGTCGCGGCTCCGGCTTTTTAGCAAAGCCGGATGAGCTTGACAAGTTTTTATATGACATTTTTTCAGAATGTGACATAAAAATAACGCTTAAAACCCGAACGGGATATGATTCAAGTAATGAGTTTGAACAATTAATGCAGATTTATAATAAATATCCGTTAGAGCTTTTAATTGTGCATCCTCGTGCAAGAGTGGATTTTTATAAGGGCAAAGCCGACACAGCGATTTTCAATTACGCATACGAAAACTCGAAAAACAAGCTTTGCTATAACGGGGATATTTATACGAAGAAAGATTATGATTTAATAACAAGCCGTTTTCCTGAGTGCGAGGGCGTTATGATTGGCAGAGGTGCAATAAAAAATCCTGCAATATTCAGAGAAATACGGGGCGGAGAGTCTCTTAAAAAGGATGACCTGGTAAGCTTTGCAGAGGCGCTGGCAAAAAAATATTTCGAAAGCCTTAAATCTGAAACTTTTACCCTGCATAAATTAAAAGAAATATGGGTTTATGTTATGCAAAACTATCCTGAAGAGAAGAAAATACAAAAGGCGATAAGCAAGGCAACTAAGTTAAATCAGTTTATGTCCTTAGTTGAATCCTTGCCTGAATTATAATAAAAAGTCGAAAAAATTACAAAGTTTTAAGTATAAATTCTAAAGATGGAAAAATATAAAACGGCTATAATGCAGTTAAAGACCCAAATATTTAAGTAAAAGGAGCGGTTTAGAATGAAACTTGCATTATTAGGCGGAGAAAAAACAATAACAAAGGCACCTGCGATATTTCCCATTGTGCCTGAAGCGGCATATGCTACTGTAGAAGAAATGATGAAAAAAGGCGCGATATCCATGTCGCCCGTAACTAAAAATTTTGAAGAAAAATTTGCAAACTACATAGGCAGAGAATATGGCTTGTGTATGTGTAACGGAACAACATCTATTCAGTCGGCTCTCTTTGCCGTTGGAGTTGGCGCAGGCGATGAGGTAATTGTACCGTCGTTTACGTTCTGGGCAACAGTAGGACCTGTTGTGGCTTGTAATGCCATTCCTGTATTTGCTGATGTTGATTTAGAACTTCAGACACTGACGGCTGAAACAATAGAAAAGGTTATAACCCCTAAAACGAAGGCGATTATTATTGTTCACACATGGGGAACTCCTTGTGAAATCGAGCCTATTATTGCGCTTGCTAAAAAGCATAATATTAAAGTGGTTGAAGACTGCTCACATGCGCACGGAGCAACATATCACGGCAAAAAAGTAGGCAGCTTTGGTGATGTTGGCTGTTTCTCACTTCAAGGCTCTAAGATTTTATCAGCAGGCGAGGGCGGAATTTTAGTAACCGATTCAAAAGAATATTACGAAAGAGCCTGTGCGTTAGGTCATTATGAGCGCATAGACGGATTTTCGGCTGATTCTGAATATAAAAAATTTGCCGGCACAGGCTTGGGCTTTAAGCACAGAGCAAATCCGCTCGGAATTGCTGTTGCAGACGCAGGTTTAGATGTGCTTGACGAGCGCAACGAAATAAGAAACAATCACGGCAAGCTTTTAGATTCTCTTTTAGCTGATGTTGACTTTTTAAAAGTGCAGAGAACTCCTGACAATGCCGAGAGAGTGTATGCTTACCACTATATGAGATATGTTCCCGAAAAGCTTAAAAACTTAAGCGTGACAACTCTTTGCAAAGCATTGGCGGCAGAGGGTGTTGCAGGCGGCACTTGCGGATACGGCAGACTGCATAAAGCACCGCTTTATACAGCAAGCGGAATGTTCGGAAACGGTTGTCCTCTTGCCTGTCCGCATTATGGCAAAGAATACAGGCCTAATACAGATATGCCAAATACCGAGATTCTGGCAGTAAACGATATTATGATAGCTCCCCGATTTGAAAACGTAGGTGCAGAATTTGTTGAAGAATATGCGGCAGCATATCATAAAATAGCAGAAAATGTTGATGACTTGCTTGAGTATGAAGAAAAACTCAGCAAAGAAGAGAAAGAAAAGGACTTAGGCATCGGCAGAAGTATTAACTCTTTTAAATAAGGAAAGTGATTAATTATGAAAAAATTAGATATTCATACTCACGTTACACTTTATCCTGATATTATACCGCCAAGAAAGGCAGATATGCAGCGGTTTTTGTCCGTAGATGAGCAGATAAAGCTGTTTGATGATGTAAATACAGCTAAAGGAGTGCTTTTGCCCATCGTTTCGCCGGAATGTCAGTGGGAAAACGTAAGTAATCAGGAAGCTAAAATTATAGCTGACAGCAATCCTGACCGATTTGTGTGGTTCTGCAATGTTGACCCTCGTTCAGGAGAAAACTGTGAAAACACGGACTTAGAGCATGCCATAGGCTTTTATAAAGAATTGGGCGCGCGTGGCGTTGGCGAAATTACGGCATCATTATATGCAGATGACCCGATGATGGACAATCTGTTTGGTGCGTGCGAAAGCCTTGATATGCCTGCTTTAATTCACATTGCGCCGCAGTGCCGTGCGCACTATGGCATAATTGACGAGCTTGGACTGCCGAGAATCGAAAAAATGCTTAAAAAGCATCCTGATTTAAAGCTTATAGGCCATTCGGCATCGTTCTGGTGCGAAATTTCGGGCGACGTTACCGATAAAGTCAGAATGGCGTATCCTCAAGGCAAGGTTACAGAGGGCAGACTTCACTGTTTAATGCGTGAATACGGAAATCTTTATTGTGATTTATCGGCAGGCAGCGGGGCAAACGCCTTAATGCGCGACCCTGAGTACGCAGCAAAATTTTTAGAAGAATTTTCCGACAGAATCTGCTACGGAACAGATGTGTGCTCAACCGAGCAGACATTCCATCTTGATTTTGACAAGTTTCTTACCAAGATGGTTTCTGATAAGATGCTGACAAAAGAAAACTACGAAAAAATTGTTTATAAAAATGCCGCAAAGCTTATAGGACTGGATAAATAGTTAAATTTTGTTGATTATTTAAAGACTGTGTGTTAAAATATACTTAAATTTGTTTTGGGGGAGTTTTAAGTGATACATTCTTTTCTTTTGGTTGGTCAGTCCAATATGGCAGGCCGAGGATTTGTAAGCGAAGTTGAGCCGATAAATAATGACAAAATATTGGTTATGCGAAACGGCTGTTTCAGACCAATGTATGTTCCTGTTAATCCTGACAAGGCAACGGCGGGTATAAATCTTGCAGAGAGCTTTGCCGATATGTATGCAAAAGAAAAGGGAGTAGAGGTTGGGCTTATCCCCTGCGCTGACGGCGGAACATCTGTTGACCAGTGGCAGGAGGGCGAACTTTTATTCGACCACGCTTGCTATATGGCAGAGCTTGCGTCGCGCACTTCTACGATAGCGGGCATATTGTGGCATCAGGGTGAAAATGATTGCCGTGACGAGCTTTATCCGTCTTACGAGCCGAAGCTTTTAAAGGGTATAGAGGCATTTAAAAGAAGACTTAATCTTTATGATGTGCCGTTTATTTTAGGCGGCTTAGGTGATTTTTTACCTGAACATCCCGAAATCGAGACATATAAATGGCTTAACAATTATGTATATATAAATGAAAAAATAAAAAATGTTGCAGAAAGTACCGAAATGGTTGGATTCGCATCGGCAGAGGGATTGACTTCGAATCCCGACAAGGTGCATTTCAATTCAAAATCATTGCGCGAATTTGGGTTACGATACTATAACGAATTTAAAAGACTCGAAAAGACAGATAAAGTTTTTGGCGAAAAGCACAGTGAAGATAACTTCATAAAAAGCGGATTTGAAAATCTGTAATTAAAAGCTTTTATAAAGAGGTGAAATATGTGAAAGGTGTAAATTATTCAGATAAGCAGGAATATAAATCTATGCAGCTGATTAAAATGCAGTATAACCTTTCGCATCATAAGTCGCTATTTGTTAATAAGCACATTTTTGAAGAGTCGCAGACAGAGCTTCACCGTCACGAGTATATGCAGATAAACTATGTTGCAGAAGGCAACGGTTTTTGCGAGTTTGAAGATGGAACAGCACGTTTTGTACAAGGCTCGTGCTTTATTATCCCGCCATATGTTCCGCACAAAATAATCCTTGGTGAAAACGTAAAAAAAGCAGAGGTTTTTGAAGTGGAATTTCTGACGGACTTTATCTTTCCGCCGTCCCATAAATTAAGCGATATAGAGGCATATTCTGACTTTATATGTCTTGGAATCGGCGATGATTCAAAAAAAGAATACAGCAAGCATATTTTAAATTTAGAGGGCAAAATATGCGAAAAGGTTGAGCAAATAATAGAAGATGCAATGTATGAATACCAAAACAGAGAACCCGGTTTTGAAACTGTTTTGCGTTCTCTTATTTTGCAGCTTTTGACAGTTTTGGGCAGACAGTACAGCTTAAATTCTGACGAACTGGCAACTGACCGATACAAAAAACACCGTAATGAAATGTTAAAGGTTATTGATTATATTCACTCAAACTATGAAAAAGACATAACCTTAGAGAGCTTATCGCAGCTTGCAAATTATTCAAGCTCGTATTTTTGTACGTTGTTTAAATCGGCGACATCAAAAAGCTATTTAGAGTACTTAAATCATTACAGAGTTAAAAAGTCTATGGAGCTTTTAAAGAATACCGACAAAAGAGTTATTGACGTTGCATTAGACGTAGGCTTTGAGAATGTGACAAATTTTAATAGGGTATTTAAAAAGCTTATCGGAATGTCGCCAACTCAATACAAAAAATTAAAGTAAAAATACATATTTAACAAAAAACCGCAACTAATGTAAAGTTTAGTTGCGTTTTTTTGTTAAATTCGGTTGCGTTTTTTGTTAAAAGCAGTTGCAATTTAAGTGTGAATGTGATATTATTTCTGTATAAAAGAAATTTAAAAAGGAGGAATATACAATGAAATGCATTATAAACGGTAAAGTCCTCTTAAAGGATAGAATTGCCGAAAATCTGGCAATTATTTTCGGTGAAAAAATAGAGAAAATAACCGAACTTAAAGACATAAACGTTTCTGACTACGAAGTTATTGATGCAGGCGGCAAATTTGTATCGCCCGGCTTGGTAGATATGCATATTCACGGCTATCTCGGCGAAGATGCATCTGACGGCACAGCCGAAGGAATCAAAACTATGGCAGAGGGAATCATTAAAAACGGTGTTACCGCCTGGTGCCCTACTACTATGACAGTATCTAAGGCAGAAATTGAAAAAGCCTTTGACTGCGTAAGAGAAGTTAAAAATTCGGGCGAATATTACGGCGCAAGAATTTTAGGCGTAAACAGCGAAGGTCCGTTCATTAACCCGTCTAAAAAGGGTGCTCAGGCAGAAGAGCATATTTTAAGACCTGATGCTGATTTTATTAAAAAACATTCAGATGTTGTAAAGCTCTTTACAGTTGCCCCCGAAGTTGACGGAGCGGCAGAGTGCATAAAAAAAGTTTCTGACGAAACCGATATTTTAATCTCGATGGGACACACAAACGCTACATTTGAAGAGGCTAATGCCGGAATAGCTGAGGGTGTCCGTCATACAACACACTTATTTAATGCGATGACAGCACTTACACATCGCAGTCCCGGTGTTGTTGGCGCAGCTTTGTCTGACGACAGAGTTAGTGTTGAGCTTATTGCAGATACATTCCACATCAGCAAAGGACTTTTTAATCTTGTTGCTAAAATCAAGGGTGACAAGCTTTGCCTTATTACCGATTGTATGAGAGCCGGAGGTATGCCTGACGGCACCTATGACTTAGGCGGTCAGGAGGTATTTAAAGAGGGTATTAAATGTCTGCTTGCAGACGGTACAATCGCAGGCAGCGTGTTAAAGCTTAACGAGGCAGTTCGTAATTTATACGAAAACTCTGACTTAGAGCTTAACGAGGCTGTAAACTGTGCATCGCTTAATCCCGCAACGGCTTTGGGCGTTGCAGATGAAATCGGCTCTATCGAAGTTGGCAAACGCGCTGACTTTGCTGTTGCAGACGAAAAATTTAATGTAAGTATGACCATTTTAGGTGGAGAAATCAGATATAAAGGAGAATGATTATGATTGCAAAATTAGAACCGGAATTTAAACCTATGGTAAAGGTTATTAACGATTTTAACGCTGCTGTTAAAGCTGCTGATTCTCAGGAGGTTTGCATCTGTGTTGAACGTAATAACGGTCTTATGGCTGTGTATAAGCTCGATGTGTACAAAGAAAATACAGGTCACGACGAAGAAAACTACGAAATCGCAGAAAGAATTATTAAAACTCTTCTGTGGGCAAAGGGTGGCTTTAAGGTATATATTGCAGGCTCTAAATACATCTACGACCGCATCGCGGATGATTACAGAGCAGGCGGCGCAAGAGAGTTTGACTTTAACTTTATGGCAAGAGTATATGAAAAGCCGTTTGAAGTTATTTATGTTGAAAATGTAGCAGATGCACCGAAAGAAAATGATGCATCTTCACCTATCGGCCGTCATCTTGACGGTTGCCGTATCGGTTTTGACGCAGGCGGCAGTGACCGTAAGGTTTCGGCTGTTGTTGACGGCGAAACTGTGTATTCAGAAGAGGTTGTTTGGTTCCCGAAACTTGAGAGCGACCCGAAATATCATTACGAGGGTATTTTAAATGCTATGAAAACTGCGGCATCTCATATGCCGAGAGTTGATGCTATCGGTGTTTCGTCTGCCGGTGTTTACATTGACAATAAAATTATGGTTGCATCACTTTTCTTAAAGGTATCTGACGAAGATTTCGAAAAACACGTTAAAAATATGTACTTAGATGTTGCAAAAGAAATCGGCGATGTTCCCGTAGAGGTTGCAAACGACGGTGATGTAACAGCATTAGCAGGTGCTATGAGCTTAGAAGACAACAACGTTTTAGGTGTTGCAATGGGCACAAGTGAAGCAGCAGGTTATGTTGACAAAGACGGTAACATCACAGGCTGGCTTAATGAGCTTGCATTCGTTCCGGTTGACTTTAACAAGGGTGCTATGGTTGACGAGTGGAGCGGTGACTACGGTTGCGGCGTTAAATATTTCTCTCAGGATGCAGTTATTAAGCTTGCTCCTAAAGCAGGCATCGAGCTTGACGAAAGTCTTTCTCCTGCTGAAAAGCTCAAGGTTGTTCAGGGACTTATGGAAAAAGACGACAGCCGTGCGGCAGATATTTACGAAACAATCGGAACATATTTTGGTTACACAATCGCATACTATTCTCTGTTTTACGATATTAAACATGTACTTATTATGGGTCGTGTAACAAGCGGTAAGGGCGGTACAATTCTTTTGGCTAAGGCTAACGAAGTATTAGAAAAAGAATTTCCTGAACTGTTTAAAAAGGTTAAGCTTCATATTCCTGATGAAAAGGCAAGAAGAGTAGGTCAGTCGGTTGCGGCTGCGAGCTTGCCGAAAATAGGCTGATAAAAGTGCTGTAGTAAAATGCGCACACCACACAAGGCAAAATTGTATAATTAAGCTTTTAAATTAAACTAAGAGATTTAAAATAACATAAAATTAATGAGGGGATTCGTCAAAAGACGAATTCCTTTTATTTATATGCCTTGTGTTTTGAACAAACTTCACCTCTCGACGTACCCACGTACGCCTTCGGGTGACCCCTACGGGTTCAGTTTGTCCAATCTGCGCTATTTTCCTTCCAGCACAATAAAGAAGGCTGTAGAAAAAATTCTACAGCCTTCTTTATTAGTTAAAATCAAATGATATTATTGCTATTTTTTCATTATCGCCCCAACACTTTTGCGGAACTAAAATCAGCTTATCAAAGCTCTGATTAACATTAACGTGATATGAGCGTTTGCGGTTATTGGTAACATTTAAAATTTCTGTACGTTTGCCGCCTGATTCTCCGAACAGCTTAAATTCTTTACATAATGTTTTAGGCATATGCATCTGAGGACTTGCAAGCATATGATTTATGCGTGTTGAATGTCCTCTTTCGCAGACACCACCGGGAAGAGTATCGCGGTTTAAATCGCTGCAAAATACGATGTGTACGGATGAAATATTTTGCTCGCTAAAACTGTAAACTATTTCTTCGCCGCCTTTGGCTAGATAAGCATATTTACCATCAGCATTTTTGTATATAAAGTGTGCTCTGTCCTGACCGTTTCGGATTATATCATCAGAAATATTAAGTTCAGCATTTTTACATTCTGTTGAAATTTCTCTTGTTTTAGATGGCAGAAAACAGTCTTCATCTAAAAGCAACTTCTGCAATAAATCTATCTTTTCAAGATAAACACCATGCGGTGTCAGATTATATTTTGTTGCTATTGCAGCAGCTTTTCCAACCGCTTCGCCTAAAAGGGAGCAGGTTGCCATAACCCTTATGCTGCTCATAGCCATATGTGTCATACTTATGTTTCTGCCTGCAAAAAACAGATTTTCTATATTTTTAGAATATAGTGCACGATACGGAAGCGAATAAGGTGCAGGTGTTGCTATGTCGGTATTAGGAATACCCCTGTGATAAAATCCACCGGGGAAGTGGTCATCTATCGGCCAGCCGCCGTAAGCAATTTCATCTTCAAAAACCTTGCCGTCGCTTATATCTCTTTGCGTAACCATATATTCGCCGCACATTCTGCGTGATTCTCTCTTGCCCGGTAAAAAACCTAAAAAGTCTAAATCCCACTTTTTGCTGTCAAACTTTCCTGAATTTTTTATGTAATCCCACGTTCCCGTAGCAAGAGCAACAAGTTCATCCCGCAGTTCTTCTGTATCATCAATGGTGTTTCGGTCGCCGCCAAGCTCAAGATACCAGAAGTTTTCGATTTCGTTATATAAGTCGGGATTTCTGTTTTCAAAATTCTGTTCGTTAAGTCTGGTGCTCCATTTGGGGGCAGTATATTTTATGTCATTTGTGGTTTCACGTCCACCGATAAGGCAGGACATTCCCATCGTCATAGAATCGGCCTTTAAAAGAGAAGTATCTTCGCCAAATTCTGAGCCGGCCTCTCTGCCTGTCCTGTACTCTGCATTGCAAAGCGGAGCAAGAATGCTGTCGCCCGAGCTGTCGCAGAAATATTTTGCCTTTACCTCATAAAAGCATTGTGTAGTCATCTGATATCCGGTTACAGATGTAATTTTTGCGCTGCGGTTATGTGCTAAAGGTTTGTTTTCGGTTGCAGCATCCATACAGGTACAGTTAAGAAGCAGGGTGATATTTTTTTCGCGTTTTACAAAATCGTACAGCACCGTATCCCATACAGCATAGCTTTTGGTAGGGTTGCGGTATAAGTTCTCTAAAGCTATTTCTTCTAAAATACCTGTTTCCCGATTGTTTTTGCCGTGTGCACCGCATATCCACATACGTATTTCAGAAGATGCATTTCCGCCCAGCACGGCACGTTCATGCATTAAAACAACACTTATTCCCTCTCTGGCGGCAGAAATTGCTGCGGTTAAACCCGACATACCTCCGCCGATGATACATAAATCACATTCTATATGCTTTGTTTTTAACATAAAATCATCCCCATATTGACAAAATTTCAGTATGCAGTATAATTATATTATATTTTATGACGTTTTTCTATTAAAAAAGTGTAGAAAAATATAAAAAATATGCACAGGAGGCAGGGATGTGGAAAAGCTTATTTTAAAAATAAATTCATATATAGGATATTTAAATAAAGAGTGCGGTCTTAACGTATCGGTTCATTTTGAACAGAATATTTTGTACCGTCTTCCGCAAAAAATATTGCCTATGCTGCTTGAATACAATTCTCATACCAATCCGTATTGCATAGCGGTAAAAAGAACAAAGCATCACGAGTGTGTGTTATATCAGCAGAGTATTATAAAAAGTGATGTTAAAGAAAGCTTTTTTAATATGTGCCACGCAGGAGTGTTAGAATATGTGCATCCTATATTTAAAGCAGAAAAAACAATAGGCTTTGTTGTTGTCAGCGGATACAGAAACAAGGTTTTAAATTTTAAATGTGCTAAAGCTGATTTATGGGAGAGGGCATTGTCTGCTGAAGAAATCCCCAAGGCTTTGTGCGATACGCTTATACCTCCGCTTTGTATAATGCTTGAACAGATATTTGAGCGTTATGCAAAAGAAACAGTCAATGAATTTAATCAGCTGATTCAGTTTTTAAATGAGTATCATAACAATGTTACCTTAGCAGATTTGTGTGAACATTTTGGCAGAAGTAAATCGTATATAAGCCATATGTTTAAACGTGAAAGCGGAATGACGATTAAGGCATACTGCAATAAGTTAAAGCTTGCAGACAGCAAAAAACTGCTTTTAGAAACAGAACTCTCGATGACAGAAATTGCATTTGCCACGGGATTTAACGATGTAAGCTATTTTATACATCTTTTTAAAAAACAATTTGGAATCTCTCCGCTTAAGTATCGTAAAAACAATTTGAATTAAACGTGTGTTTGTTGACAGATTTTTTTTCTTTTGATAAAATACTAAAAGATATAAAACCTAAATTTGAGAAAATAAGGTGAAAAAGAGTGCGAAAAATAAAAGAATATATAAAAAAAGAGCGAAAAGAAACATCGCTGTTAATAATGTGCATTCCTGCACCTGTTGTTACTTTGTTTGTTGTCAGCGTTATATCTATGAATCTTCTGGCAAATAAAACCTTGCTTCAGTTAAGCTGGATAGCATTAGACGGCGGAATATTAATATCGTGGCTTTCGTTTATGTGTATGGATATTATTACAAAGCATTTCGGACCTAAAGCATCAAACAAAATATCAGTGCTTGCGGCGATGATAAACCTGCTAACCTGCCTTATATTTTTTGTTGCAAGCATTATTCCATCAAATGCGAATGATTACAGTGCGTTTGACGGAATTTTTGGCGGCACCTGGTTTATATTGCTCGGCAGTACGATTGCCTTTTTAGTCTCGGCGGCTATAAATAATATGCTTAACTGGTCAATAGGCAAAGCCTTTAAAAATCCTGACGGCAAGCTTGCTTATGCAATGCAGAGCTACATATCTACCTTTATTGGTCAGTTCTGCGATAATTTTATTTTTTCGGTTATCGTTTTCGCAGGTTTCGCCCCTGTATTCTGGGACGGTTTCCGTTGGACAGTTTTGCAATGTGCAATGTGCGCACTTACCGGGGCAGCAGCAGAGCTTATAATGGAAATTATATTCTCGCCAATAGGTTATCGCATTGTTAAAGGCTGGAAAGAAAGACAGGTGGGAAAAGAATATCTTCAATATATATCTGAAAGCAGGTGAGCTCGTATGGTTGTTTTAATTACAGGAACATCTCAGGGAATAGGCAAGGCAATAGCAGAGAAGTTTTTAAAAGAAAATAACAAGGTAATAGGAATAGACAAAGAAAAGGCAAGTATTAAAAATTCTGAGTACACTCATTATGTGTGCGATGTGCGTGATTATAATAATCTTCCTGAACTAGACGAAGTTAATATTTTAATCAACAATGCAGGTACGCAAAACGAAGAGGATATTGACGTAAACCTTAAGGCACTCATTCATATTACAGAAAAATACGGTGTTCAGAATAAAATTAAATCCATATTAAATATAGGCTCGGCAAGCGGACATACGGGTTCGGAATTTCCTGAATACTGCGCAAGCAAGGGCGGAGTTATGGCATACACAAAAAATGTTGCAATCCGTGTTGCTCCGTTTGGCGCAACCTGTAACAGCTTAGACCCCGGCGGAGTTATAACACCGCTTAACGACTGTGTTATAAATGACGAAAGCTTGTGGAATCAGATTATGGAAGAAACACCGCTTAAAAGATGGGCAACTTGCGAAGAAATTGCCGATTGGGCATATTTTCTTACTGCGGTAAACAGTTTTTGTACAGGTCAGAACATACTTGTTGATGGAGGAGAAGCAATTAATTATAAATTCGTTTGGAAAGAAGATTAAAAAAAGGGACTGTCTCAATAATCAATTTTTATAAATATTTATGCACGAAATATTGTAGGGAACGCATTAATGCGTTCCGCGGAATGGATAAATCCATTCCCTACAACCAAACATTGCATAATTATTCGCTATATATGATTATTGAGACAGCCCCTTTTTATTTTATTAACAAAGCTTTTCTTTTAAATATTCACAGCAAATAACTTTTTCTGCCATCATACCCTTGTTAAAGTAATAGTGATTTGCTGCTTCATATCCCATAAGTGAGTTTTTGTTCATAAGCTTATACATATCAAAAGCCAGGGTGCGTTCGTCTGATAATATTTTTGCAAGCTTTTCTTTATCACCGCTGTCACGGCTTAAAATAAACTCGGTTTGCAGATATGAAGAATAGAACAGAGCATATCCTGCCCAGGCAGCTTGTGTAAATTCGCAATCGGGCATATCTTTTATAATCTCTAAGCCCTCTCTCCATTTATCGCTTAACTTTTTATACTGGTTTAAATAAACCTCGCGCGGATAATTTGCTCTCCATGTATCAATGTCGTCATACGAATAGCAGGTCATGGTTGCGGTAAAGCCTGTCGGCTTTTCAAATAAAAGATTAGATGGGCCTGCGTTTTGCGGACCATGATACAAGCTGTCTAAATGGAACGGGAACTCGCGGAAAGCATCAGAGAATGTTTTTGCTGCTTTTTTTACAGTTTCGGCATATTTGCCGTATTCGCTTTTTAAAAGCTCATTATACTTTTCTTCGCTTGGGTCAACTAAACACTCAGATGCTACCTTTAAGTTTACAGACGGATATCCGCCGAGAGTCCAGCTGAGCATCAAATGGCGTACACCCTCGGCTTTAAGACCGCACATATGCTCTCTTATTAAATCAAATACAGGTAAAAACGGTATGGTACTACATTCCCAGGTTACGTTTACCTGAACCTTTGCGCAGGTTTCTCTGCCTAAATCCCGAGCCTGCGACCAAATAGATTTTGCAAGCTCACCCGGTCCGGGGATAGACATACTGTAATCCTGTATTTTGCCGTTGACACCGCCGATTGTAAACGGCTTTTGCGCCTCGCTGTTGCACTGTATAATAATTTCTTTCGGAAGGGATGCTATACACTCGCGTATTTCATCTTCGTTCATTGCACTTGTCCACGCCCAGGTCCAAGCAATTGTTTTAATTGATGGGTCAACTGCTCTTGATGATTCAGAAATTGCACAAAGCACTTCAGAAATCAGTTTTGAAACAGGCTTGTCTTTACATCTGGGGCATTCTTCGCCTTCGGGACGCGATTTGCAATGTGTAAGATTTTCTGACTGGGTGATTGTGAAGAATCCGCCTAAACCGGGCACGGCTTTACAAAGTGCGCTGACAGCATTTCTTACATAATCTAAAACACGGCTGTCGCTTGTGCACATTGCGCCGTATAAATCGTTTTTACGGCCTAACATTTCAGGATATTTATCGAAAAACGCAAGCGGCATATTTCTCGGCTCGTTTAAATAAAGATATACTTTTATGCCGTACTGTGCAGCCAGCTTAACTAATTCACGCAGTCTTTCCTGACGTTTTTCATATCCGGCAGAATAGCTTGCGTCAAACGGAAATTCTGTAACCTGATACAGAACAACCGGCAGCCATACAGCATTAACACCTGCCTGCTGATAGCTTTGCATAAGTGCCTTAGGATACGAAATGTCTATATCGTTATCGAGAGCACTTGCGTAAAGACCGCAGTATGAAAATATCATTCTAAGATCTTCGGCATCGTTTGCCGGTGTTAAAACCTTTTCGTTTTCGCCGAAAAATTCAAATGGCTTAGCCCCTTCAAACATATCAGAAAAATCGCTTTGCATAGTTTTTCTTATCTTTTCAAGCTGAGCTTTTTGTTCATCGTTAAGCTCTTCGGCAACAACCGGCTCGCAATATGCCTTAAACGGAGTCCAGCCGCCGAGCTTTATATCTAAAAAGTCATCTTCTTTTAAGCAGGTTGCAAGCTGTTCGGCAGTCCACCCCAAAAGCTTTAAAAGCTGTTCGTACGGAAGAATATGCCACGCATTACGAATGGTTGTTATGTAACCGCGCTCGCTCCATATATCCAAGTTTTTTTGCTCGCCAAGACCTAATTCTTTAGCCGTTTCCGTAATTTTTTCAAGCGGCAGGTCCAAAGCATAAGCTATTCTTTCAGCCTTAACGGTTTCCCACAAACGAAAGACTGCAGCGTGCAATCTGCTCGGAAAGTGCGGAAGAAAAAGCTGTTTATCCTCTATAACAGGGGGTAATTTAACATTTGACATAATTTTTCCTCTTTCTTGTTAATTTATAGTGTATTTATATAATTATAGAATCAATGAACGATGTAGTCAATGTGCCACACCCATCGTAGGGCACAGCCTTTAGGATGTGCCGAATGCGGTTCGTCGGATACCGCCGAACCCTACATTGTACAATTTGGTTGTACAATGTAGATGCCGCAAAATTATTTTACCAGGAGTAAAAATGCTTGCTTGCAAGGGCATTTTTGCGACGCCGTCAATTGACACAGTGCTCAAATGAGCACAAAAGAGCGTTAGCTCTTAAGAATTTTATGAAATAAAATTCTGTATGTGTTAATTATAAGATATATAGCAAACGTTTGCAACAAGCAAATTCTTACTTGAGTGTTCATTTTGTGACAAAAAAAGAGAGGATAAAGTGAATCGCAATCCCAAACGTTGAATTTTTTCGGTTCGCTTTAGATGCCTCTGCTTTTGTCTGGTTTAATTAACGGATTTTAGTTGAGTTTTTAGATAATTTTGCTTTTAATTTGTCCGGAACGGCTGTATCGGTTACGATATAATCGGCAACCGAAAGGTCTGATATTTTTGCAAAAGCACAGCGGTTAAATTTTGAATTGTCAGCCGCAACGATGCTTACGCTTGACTGCTTAAGCATAACTCTGTCAATTTCGGCTTCCTTATCATAATAGGTAGAAAAACCGCGTTCTGCATCAATTCCGTCAACGGATAAAATCATTTTGTCGGCATTATAAGCTTTTAGCTGTCTTATTGCATCGTCACCATAAGTAAACTGATATTTTGAATTTATCTGACCGCCTAAAAGAATTATGTTAAAGTTAGGGTTTGATGTTCCTTCAAGAGCAATAGAAATCGAGTTTGTAACAATGCTTAAATTAAGATTTGGTGGAAGTGCGCGAAAAACCAAGAGTGTTGTAGTTCCTGAATTAAGCATAATAGTGTCATTATCTTCAATCATTTCTGCAATTTTTTTTGCTATAATTTCTTTTTGTTCTAAGTTGGTTGACATACGCTGATTAAAACTCATACTGTAATATGGTTTATAAGAGCTTACTGCTCCGCCGTGCACACGTGTTAAAAGACCTTTGTTTTCCATATCGGCAAGGTCTGTTCGTATTGTTACTTCAGAAATATTAAAAAGGCGACTAAGGTCTGTTACACGCACGCTTCCGTCTTTATTTATAAGCTCAAGTATTTTTTTTCTTCTGTCATCAGCTACCATATATCGTTCTCCTTAATTTTATAAATTACTTAATTCCTTTTATTTTACTATACAACAAACTTTCGTTTTTGTCAATAAAAGCAAAAATCGAAAGCTTAAACTTTCGATTTGAAAAAAAGCGAAAATAAAATGAAAAAAATGTGTTGACAAAACGAAAAAAGTGGTGTATTATAGTTACGTACTGATAATAACGTAAATCGTTTATAAAAATTTTTTTAAAAGGAGAGTTTAATATGAGCGCAAACTGGGCAAAAATGGACCTGAGTCAGGTACCTAATATGGTTACATCTGCTGTTCCGGGTCCTAAATCGGTTGAGTATCACGAAAGATGCTCTAAGTATATGAAGGGTTATTCAAGCCAGGTTAAATTGTTTCCTGTAACATTTGAGTCCGGTTATGGATATACATTAAAAGACGTTGACGGTAATACATATCTCGATTTTTCATCAGGTATCTACGTAACAGGTCTTGGCCATTGCCATCCGAAAATAAGCGAAGCTGTTGCAGAGCAGGCTAAAAAGCTTATGAACTGCCACGACTTTACCACAAAGGTAAAAATGGAGCTTGTTGAAAAGCTTCACGAAATCACAGGCGGACGCTTTGGCGGATTCCAGTTCTACGATTCCGGTACTACTGCGGTTGAAGCAGGTCTTCGCTGTGCGCGTGCAGCAACCGGTAAGCAGGAATTTATTTCCTTCTTCAGAGATTTCCATGGTAAAACATATGGTGCAAATTCTTTAGCTGTTGTAGGTGCAGATACTCATATGAGAGCGCCTGGATTTATGCTCGTACCTCGTCCGAATCCTTATCGTGATTTCTTCGGAAGAAGTGAGGAAGAGGCTTGGAAGGATTCTTCTCCATATATTCATATGATAGAAGGCATGCTTGATAATGCCTGCGCAAACGGCGGCAAGAATGTTGCAGCTATCGTTTTAGAGCCTATTCAGGGCTGGGGCGGTTCTATTATTCCTCCTGATGATTTTATCCCTGCACTTCGTGCTCTTTGTGACAGAAGAGGAATTCTTCTCTTTGCAGATGAAGTTCTTAACTGTATGGCAAGAACAGGTAAGTATCTTGCTATGGACCATTGGGATGTTACAGCTGATATTACAACGCTGGGTAAAGGCTTTGGTAACGGCTTCCCTGTAACAGCACTTGCGGTTTCGAAAGACCTCGCTCCTGCGATTGAAAAGATTTCTGCATCGTCAAGCTACGGCGGTAACCCGATGGCTTGTATCGCAGCACTTGAGTCAATCAGAGTTATTGAAGAAGAAAATCTTAATGAGCGTTCAGAGCATCTTGGTAAGATTATGCTTGCTAAGATGGAACAGATGAAGAGTGAGCATCCGATTATCGGTGATGTTCGTGCTATCGGTTGTCTTCAGGCTCTTGAGATTGTTAAAGACCGTGAAACTAAAGAGCCGTTTAACGAAGCAGGTCAGATGATTTATCAGAAAGCATTTGAAAAAGGTCTTGCATGGGTGCCGTCGGGCCACATCCTTCGTATGTCACCTCCGATGATTCTTGACGACGAGGCAGCTCTTAAGGGTCTTGACATTATTGAAGAAGCAGTTAAAGAAACAGAAAAACATTTTGGATATTAATTTTAAAAATTTATCAAGGGTTATTGCTGTACAGCAATAACCCTTGACGTGATTATTACAGAGAGGTGTAATTCTATGAAAACAGTAAAATTCGGACTTATCGGCTGCGGACTTATGGCAAAAGAATTTGCATCGGCAGCGGCAAGATGGTGTCATTTAACAGGTGATATTGCAAAGCCTGAAATAGTTGGTATTTGCTCTGCTACAGATAAAAGTAAAGAATGGTTTTTAAAGAACTTCCCCGAAATTAAATATTCGGTTACAGATTATAAAGAGCTTTTGGATAAAGAGGATATAGATGCAATTTATTGTGCAGTTCCTCATAATCTTCACGAGCAGTTTTATATTGATATAATTAAAAGCGGAAAAGCGCTTTTAGGCGAAAAACCCTTTGGTATAGATAAAGAGGCAAATGCAAAAATTTTGCAGGCGATAAAAGAAAATCCGAACACCTTTGTACGTTGCTGCAGCGAATTTCCGTACTATCCAGCAATGCAGACTTTGATAAACTGGTACAAAGAGGGCAAATTCGGCAAGGTTTTAGAAATACATTGC
>JAFYXI010000032.1 GCA_017546245.1 Clostridia bacterium
ATGAAAGGCTCAAGAGAATTACTTTCTGTTAAAATCAAACCCGAGGTTTTAGATCCGGATGATGTAGAAATGCTCGAAGACCTTATCGTTGCTGCGGTTAACGAGGCAAGCAAGCAGGTTGGCGAAATGATGGAAGAAGGTATGGGTCAGGTAACAGGCGGTCTTAATATGCCGGGCTTATTCTGATTTGATTTTTAAGATGATTTCTGACTGAGCATTAAAATCTTCGCAAATATTGCGGTAAATGCACGGTTAGAAATCTTTTTTTTGTATTTTGATAAAATTTTTATATATATTTTAAAATTTTAGTTGAAAAATTTATTAAAAAGATATAAAATATATATTAGATAAATATACAAAAAAGCAGATTGACTCGGGGAGGAACATTTATGCGTATACTGTTTCTGTCAGTGCCTACCGGTCAGGGACACCATCAGACCTGCAAAGCACTCGAAGAGTACTGTTCTGATATTGATGGTGTAGAATGCATGACTGTCGATGTGGTTGACAATGTACAGCCGCTTTTAGCAGATTCTTTATCTAATGCATATATTTTGTCAACAAAAATGACACCGGGTGTGTACGGCAAATTTTATGAGTTGGCAGAAAGACGGGATTATACAAAAACATCAGGTCTCAGCCGAATTATTAAAACGCTTTTAAACAAAAAGCTTATGCGTGTTTTGCGTGACTATAAACCCGATGTTATTGTGGCATCTCACGTTTTTTCAGCTATCGCAGTCAGTTATTTAAGAAGAAAATATCCGTTTAAGGCAAAAACCGTAGCTATTATAACCGACTTTACCGTGCATCCCTTTTGGGAAGAAACAAATTTCGATTATTATATTACAGCAACCGAGCTTTTAGATTTTCAGGTTATTAAAAAAGGTCATTCGCCTGAAAAAATAAAGCCTTTGGGAATACCGATTTCACCGAAATTTGCAACCGCTATTTCTAAAAAAGATGCTCGCGCAGAGTTGGGTTTAGATGACAAGTTTACCGTGCTTTTTATGATGGGTTCAATGGGCTACGGTCACAATACAATGCAAAGCATAAAACAGCTTGATTCACTTGACGAGGATTTTCAGCTGATTACTGTTTGCGGAAGAAACACACGTTTAAAGCAACATATTGATAATTATAACAGCGATAAAAAAATACTGAATTTTGGTTATGTAAATAACGTAGATTTATTGATGGATGCAGCCGACTGCATAATAACAAAGCCGGGCGGGCTTTCGACATCCGAGGCTTTGGCAAAAGGCTTGCCTATTGTAATGCTAAACCCCATTCCCGGTCAGGAGGACCGCAACGAAGAGTTTATGCTAAACAATGGCCTGGCAATGTCAATAAGCGAAACATTTACAATTGATGAGGCTATTTATCAGCTGATAAACTATCCGCATAAGATAGAACAGCTGAAAAAAAATATGAAATTTGTGGCAAAGCCACACTCTGCTAAAGAAATGGGAGACTTTTTACTTTTTATAAGCAATCAAAAATAGTTTACTAAAAATATTTAAGAGCTGTTTAAAGGAGGTAATATTATGAAACTGGTATTTGCAATTGTTAACAACGAAGATGGTAATCTTGTTATGCGCGAGCTTAACAAAGAGGGCTTTTCGGTAACTAAAATGGCTTCTACGGGCGGATTTTTGCGTGCAGGTAACACTACCCTTTTAGTGGGAACTGAAGCAGAAAACGTTGAAAAAGTAGTTGCACTTATTTCTAAACACAGTATGAAGAGAAAGCAGATAGTATTTACTCCCGAGCCGTATTTAGGCGGTGCTATGGATTACAGCTCGTTCCCTGAAGAAATCGAAACAGGCGGAGCGACTATCTTCGTAGTAGATGTAGAACACTTTGAAAAGGTATAATATAAAGTGCTTACGTTTGATGATATTTATGGTAACTCCCATTTAAAAGAAAGACTTATCCGTACCGTTAAAAGCGGCAACGCTCTTGACTCTTATATATTCGAGGGAGCGAACGGAATAGGAAAAAAAACAACGGCAGATATTTTCGCCGCTGCCCTTTTATGCGAAAGCGGCAGCGGTTCGCCGTGTGGAAAATGCGATGCGTGCATTAAATGTGCTTCGCATAATCATCCTGATATAATTTATATCAGCAAGAAAAAGGACAAGGCAACAATCGGTATAGACGACGTGCGCGAACAGATAATGGAAACCGTTTATGTTAAGCCTCTTTTGGCAGAACGTAAAATTTTTATTATAGCAGATGGCGATGCACTTACACCCGGCGCACAAAACGGACTTTTAAAAATTTTAGAAGAACCGCCGTCTTATGCCGTGTTTATTACAATGGTTTCAAAAGCAGCAATGCTTTTAGATACTGTGCTTTCTCGTTCGGTTCGGTTTACCTTTCTTCCTCTTGAGCAAAGCGAGGTTTACCGTTATTTCAGAGAGCATACCGAGGCTGATGAAGCACAGCTTCAGTTTGCTTCAAAATTTTCTCAGGGCATAATCGGCAGAGGTCTTTTGCTTTTAGAAGACGAATCGTTTTCAGAGCTTTATAAAAAAACGGTTAATTATACCGAACTGTTAATTGCAAAAGGCAGCGGCATAGGTGATTTTGAGCGTTTTTTAATTGACAACAAAGACAAACTCGATTTTATAATTGATTTTATGATGATTTTCTTGCGCGACTGTATTTTATCAAGTCTTAATATGAGCGAACAAATTTTGTGCAGAGATAAACTGTACGAAATTAAAAATATAGCTGCATCTGTTTCAAAAAAAGCATTAGTCGGTGCGGCTGACAGCGTTTTGCGTTATCAGAAAAGGATAGCACAAAATGCAAACACAAGTGCGGCAGCACTTGAATTGTTATTGAGTATTCGGGAGGAAATGAATGATAAAGGTAATAGGAGTCCGGTTTAAATCTGTTGGCAAAATATATTATTTCAGTGCCATAAAAGAAGAACTTAATATAGGCGACGGCGTAATAGTAGAAACAGCGCGCGGAACAGAATTCGGCGAGGTTGTAATGCCTGAAAAAGAAATTGATGAAGAGGTTTTTGCCATTCCGGTAAAACCGATTATAAGAAGAGCAACTGCTGAAGACTACGCACAGCTTGAAGAAAATAAAACCAAAGTAGCCGAAGCACGTGAAATTTGTCTTGAAAAAATAAAGGCAAATCAGTTAGAGATGAATTTAATTGATGTCGAATATACCTTTGACCGCAGCAAAATTTTATTTTATTTTACCGCAGACGGACGTGTTGATTTTCGTCAATTGGTTAAAGACCTGGCATCTGTTTTCCGCACAAGAATAGAGCTCAGACAGATAGGAGTTCGTGATGAGGCGAAAATGCTCGGTGGTTTAGGAATTTGCGGCAGACAGTTATGTTGTTCTCTGTTTTTAGGCGATTTTGAGCCTGTGTCAATTAAAATGGCAAAAGAACAGTCGCTCTCTTTAAATCCAACAAAAATTTCGGGAACTTGCGGAAGACTTATGTGCTGTTTAAAATACGAGCAGGACGCATACGAAGAAATGCTTGCCAAAACACCTAACCCGGGGGCCTTGGTGGATACACCGACAGGTCGTGGAATTGTAGCATCAACCAACTTGTTAAAGGGATTGGTATCGGTTAAGCTTGATTCGCAAAACGAAAAGATTTTAAGCGAATTTAAAGTAGACGAGATCGTAATCATAAAGGATGGCGGACGCGACAAAAAAATGGACGAAAATATAGACCTTTCGGCGCTTAAAGAGCTTGAAAAGGACTAATATGACAGATATAATGTGAAAGGAAGATTAAAATGGCTGAAAAAAAAGCTACTGCAAAAAAAATTCTTATATATCGCGGCAAACCGATTCTGCGCGATGGAAAAACCTTGTATTATGGCGACTTTAACGATAATTTTATTGTACGCTTTAAAATTGCCGAAACAAAGAAAATCAATAAAATGGAAGTTGCAACAAAAGTTACTATTGAGCTTTTAGAAAAGAACGGCGATTCAATTGAAAGTGCAAAGCTTACCAAAAAAGCAGAACGCACAAGCCTTTGGGCAGCGCTTGATGTAGGTGTTTACTGGCTTGAAGATATTTTGGAAATGGAAAGAGAATTCTTAGCAAAACTTGCTGCAGCTCAAAAGTAAAAATTAATAAAAGAACTGTAAAAACAAATGTTTTTACAGTTCTTTTTTATCTGAACAATTCTCTTAATATTTCTACTTCCTCTTTTATCACCTGCGCCGCATAACAAATCTGTGCTTCGTCATTATACGCACCAAGACTTAAACGAATTGCACAATCAATATCTTCACGGCTTTTGCCCATTGCCACAAGCACAGGACTAAGTGACGGCTTGTTGCTGGAGCATGCCGACCCTGTTGATACATAAACTCCTCGTTTTTCAAGACTGTGTAACAATACCTCTGACTTTGCATTTTTAATACTTACATTTACAATGTGCGGTGCGCTGCTTACTTTATCTCCGCCATTTATTTTAATGTCCGGTATTTCTTTAAGCTTTTCAATAAGCATATCTTTAAGTCTGCCTATTCTCTGCGCCTCTTCTTTCAGCTTGGCAACAGATTTTTCTGCAGCTACACCAAAGCCTGCAATAGCAGGTGTGTTTTGCGTTCCTGAACGCAAATTATCCTCCTGATGTCCTCCAAAAACAATCGGTTTTAAAAGATTAGGCTTTCTTACATATAATCCGCCTATACCCTTAGGGCCGTTAATTTTATGCCCGCTTACTGACAAAAGGTCAATGCCAAGCTTATCAACATCAATTAAAACTTTACCGAATGCCTGCACAGCATCGACGTGCAAAAGTGCATTCGGGCAGATTCTTTTCATTATTTTAGCAGCCTCACCAATTGGCTGAATACTGCCCACCTCATTATTGACCATCATAATGCTGACGAGCATTGTATCGGACTCTAACGTCTTTTCAAACTCTTCAAGATTTAAGCATCCGTCAGAATTCACGCCCACAAATCTGCAATCTGCACCAAGCGATGCAAGATATGCCGCCGGCTCTAAAACTGCCGGATGCTCAATTTTTGTTGTAACAAATTTAGGGGTTCTTTTGATAGCAGAAATCAGCGTACCCAGTATAGCCATATTATCCGCCTCGGTGCCGCCTGATGTAAATATAAATTTACCCTCTTTTGCACCGATTGAATCCATTAAGGTTTTCTTGGCATTTTTAATTATTTTCTCAGCTTCGTGCCCTAACGAATGAAGCGATGACGGATTTCCGTAGCACTCGCCGGAAACAAAAGCCATTTTTTCTGTAACTTCGCTGAACTGCTGCGTTGTAGCACTATTATCAAGATACGCAAACACTACTTTTTACCCCTTCCGTACTTTGCAAATTATCCGTGCAAAGCATAGCTAACATTTCTTTCTATATATTTTCCAACATATTCCCATGTTAATTTAATCATAAAAATTTTAACAGGTGCCATTAAAAGCGACTGCGGAATACGAGATATTAAAATTGCAGTCGGAGATGACTCTGTCATCATCACAAGCCATAACGTACCTAAGCCTATTCCAATAATAAGCTCTGATAAAACCACGCATGGAACTATCAGTTTAAAGCCTTTTTTTCTGCCGTGCAAAAACAAACCGTAATTAAGCCCGTAAAGTGCCGCAGAAAGACCAAATCCGGGGAAATATGCCATTCCGCGCGAATTAATAAGCATCCCCAGAAAATCCCCTAAAAAGCCTGCTGCTGCCGCCACCCAGGGACCTAACAGCATACCGCACATTGATACGGGAATAAACCCGAATCCTATTCTGGTAATCGGCGTTTGAATCGCAATAAATCTTGTTATCACGATATCCAGGGCAATAAACATCGCAGCCATCACCATCGTTTTTGTTTTTAAGAACTGTTTTGGCATAAAAAAACACACCCTTCTGTTATATTTTGCCACGAAAGAGAAGGATATGTAAAAACTTCGCTCTTTGGTGGCAGCGGAATGCAGTATTGATACCGCAAGAGCAAAGCTCTTTTCGTATAGTGGCAACTTCCCGTCCTACTATCACTTAACGCATCAAAACCTACTCTGCCAAATATGGTATTATTATACATCACTTTATCTGGTTTGTAAATAGCAAACAGCACATTTTAACCACGATATGTTATATTTTTTTTGTTTTTGCACATATTTAAAAGATACAGGCAAAAAATTTAAAAAAAATATACTTTTTTGAAAAAAACTCTTTACAAAACACTCAAATTATGTTAAAATATCATTTGTGTTTTGACACAAGTGCGTTCGCTGACGTAGCTCAGTAGGTAGAGCGCATCCTTGGTAAGGATGAGGTCACGGGTTCGACTCCCGTCGTTAGCTCCACTATTTGCACCTTTAGCTCAGCTGGTAGAGCACCTGACTCTTAATCAGGGTGTCCAGGGTTCGAGTCCCTGAAGGTGTACCAAATGCAGATAAACGCTGGTTTTCGAAAGAAAATCGGCGTTTTTTCTTTTGTTAGCTGAGCACCTGATTTTTGACAAAAAAATCAAAATCAGAGGTGCAGAAAAATGAGTAAAATCCAAATGAAAATTAGCAACACAATGGCAGAAACTTTTGACGATTTTATTATGTCAAGAAAAGCAAAGGGACTTAGCGATAAAACTATCGTTTCCTACAATTCACATTTTAAAGCTATCCAAAAGTACACGAGCGTCGATATTCCAATAGCGGAATTAAGCAAAGAAGATTTGGAAAGCATGGTTGCAAATATGCGCAATGCAGGTCTTGCCGCAAATTCAATCAGCAGCTATGTACGAGTGGTAAAAGCCTTTCTCTCTTGGTGCAATGATGAAGAAATAACAAATCTTAATATGAAACGTTACAAAAGCGAAGAAACGATAAAAGAAACATATTCAGACAAAGAGCTTGAACGCTTGCTTAAAAAACCAAATATGAGAAAGTGCGGTTTTCCTGAGTATCGCACATGGGTAATAATAAATCTATTGCTTAACAACGGATGCCGCGCCGCGACAATAAGGAATATAAAAAATAAAGATGTTGACCTGCCGAGCAGCGTAATATACTTACGGCATACCAAAAGCAAAAAGTCACAAGTTATTCCGCTATGTACAGAGCTTTGCGGAATACTCAAAGAATATATGCGCATTCGAGGCGGCGCGGATGATGATTACTTATTTTCAAACGAAAGCGGCGCACAACTAAAGGAGTACGGCTTGCGCAGCAGCATTGCAAGATATAACAAGCGGCGCGGCGTAAATAAAACAAGTATTCATTTATTCCGCCATACGTTCGCACGCAAATATTTAGTTGACTGCGGCGGTAATGCCTTTACTCTGCAACGGCTTTTGGGGCATTCAACACTTGATATGACAAAGCATTATTGTGCTATCTTTGATGCAGATATAGCAAGAAATTATGACAGCTTTTCACCGCTTGCCCAAATGAAACAAAATAATCAAAGAATAAAAATGAGATAGAACGACAAAACATCATAATTTATTATAAAACATCAACTTTTAAGAAAAAGCAGTCAAAAGCTAAAAACTTTTGACTGCTTTTTAACAACTTTTAATCATCTTTATATAAGTCTGAGACATTTAATAAGTATGTTTTCATTTGCTCTACCACGCGCGGCGGACTTTCTATCTTTGCACGTTTGCCAAAACCGCAAATCCAACCAAAAAATTGGTCGCTTATTTCAACATTTGCTACAACACTAAAATGGTTTTTATCTTTTGGCATATAAAATACATCCGTCCCAGTTCCAAAACGTTCAATAACCGTATCCAATAGCGGAGTTATAAATCTCATTGTTATACGTTCCTGCGTGCCGCCATACATAGAAAAAACTCGGCGCGTGTAGCTTGCAATATCAATCTTGTCAAATTCTTCTTGACCTTCTCTTGGTTCGTCAGTTTCGTTTATTCCTTTCATTCGGTCAATGCGATATGTTCTCATTTGCTTAGCTTTATCATCAAATGCCAAAAGATAGTAATTACCATCATTAATGAGCAGCTTATACGGACTTACCTTATACGTTGCGCCTCTACGCCGTTCTGTTTGCGTAGAAACATTATCAATCGTATATTTAAGATATTTAAAGGTGATTTTGTGCGGTGTGTGCGGTTTTCCGTCTTGTTTTTGTGCCATAGCGGCATTAATTTTACTAATGATGATAAGCGTACCCTTTTGAGTTGTTTTAACGCGGTCGCATAAAAATACTTCTGATATTAAATCGTCTGCCTGATATGTGCTGCAAAACTCGCTTATTGTTTCGACCAGTTCTTTTGCCTTTGATTCGGATATAAATTTAGCCGCATAGACACATTCAGCCAACAGCCGCAAATCATCAAGCTCAAATTGTCTGGAAAGTAGCTTATATTTACTGCCTTGTCTTCCGTCAATATTCATTCCGAAGACATCTCGCAAAAGATTAATATCGCGACAAACTGAGCGCCGCTCGGCTTTTATGTCGCATTCTGATTCTAAGTAGTCAACAATATCCTGCGAAGTAACTGCATGATTTTCGTCTGAATATTCCAGTAGGTATTTCGCAACATATAGTATTTTCAGCTTTTGGTTTTCTGATTTTGGCATAGCGGCACCTCAACTTAAACAGTATCGTTTTTGCGTTTTAAATGTTCAATTATTCCATAAACCAGTTTAATATCTTCATCGCTCAAACCTTCGGTGCTTATTGTAGCATTATTATCTATACCAAGTAAAAAGTCCGTTGAAACCCTAAATATATTCGCAAGCTCTACTATGTACTGTGTTGACGGAACAGATATACCCATTTCCCAAGCATTAACACTTGAACGCGTAATCCCCAAAATCTTTGCCAGCTCCGCTTGTGTAATTTTCTTTTCCTCACGTAAATACTTGATTTTGTCAGCTACCATACAATATCACCTCATATGTTATTGTAAAATAAGCGTTCTGATATTGCATTATCATAATGATGTTTATAATTGACAACAGAAATACTTTATTATATAATTAATATGTATTTTTATGTAAAATAAGCTCTTATTTTGATAAATTAGGAGGGAGTCAATATGGCACAAATTGCCGAAATTATAAAGTACGAAGGAGATAACAGCACATTTATCTGGAAACATCCATGCGAAGACTTTAATAGCCTTACACAGCTTATAGTGCACGAAAGCCAAGAGGCGATATTCTTTATGAATGGTCAGGCTCTTGATTTATTTGGTGCGGGTCGTTATACACTCGAAACTCAAAACATACCCAAAATAGGCAAGTTCTTAAATCGCGTAACAGGGGACGAAACACCTTTCCACGCAGAGGTTTATTTTATCAACAAAACCGAGCAGATGTCTATTAAATGGGGTACTGACAGTAAAGTACAATACATAGAACCCACTTATGGCTTCCCTCTTTCTATTGGAGCAAGTGGCGAAATGAGTCTTCGTGCAGAGGACTCAAGAAAACTTCTTTTAAAACTTGTAGGAACTGAAAACTTTTTAGGTCAGCAAAAATTGGTTAGCTTTTTCCGTTCATTTTTAATGTCGAGAGTAAAAACATATATTGCACAAGTTATGAAAACAAATGCAATTAATATATTTGAAATCGATGAAAACCTTACCATGTTTTCTGACTCAATTAAAAATCTTCTTATTAACGATTTTGCAGATTATGGCATATCTCTTGAACGCTTCTTTGTTACAAACATATTAAAGCCTGACGGCGACAGACAGTATGAAAAATCTAAGGAGCTTCATTTCCGCCAATATGCAGATATTGCAGAAGCAAAACTCCGTCAGCAGACAGATTTAATCTATGCACAGACAGAAGCTCAAAAGGTCGTTATTGATTCACAGGCACAGGCAACGAAGCGCGCTCAGGAAGGATATACATACCAACAGGAAAGAGGCTTTGATGTAGCAACAGAGGTTGCAAGAAATGAAGCAGTCGGTCAATTTACCAATATGGGCGTAGGCTTTGGAACAATGGCAGGTGTGGGTGGCGCAGTCGGTGGAATGGTCGGCGGAATGATGAGTGACGCAGTTAATAATGCACAACAACCATCTGCAACACCTACAAATGATATGGAAGCATTTAAGGCAAAAATTGAAAAGCTGACAATGATGAAAGAAGCAGGACTTTTAACAGAAGAAGAATTTAATAATATGAAATCACAGCTTCTTTCAAGTATTCTTTAAGAGGGGGGCACACTTATGAACAAAAATTTTAAATACTACTTATCTGTATGGGCAATACTTTTTGTATTGTTTAATGTTGTTGTATTTGTTGCACCTGCAGAAATAGCGGGAATGAGCAAATTCGGTGGTGCCTTTTGGACAGGCTACATATTTATAACTCTTGCGTTTATAGGTCAGCTTGTATGCAGCTACTTAGCTTTAAAAGCTGAAAACTTAAAAAAACTGTTTTATAACATTCCACTAATTTCAATAAGTTGGACAGGCTTAGTGTTGACTTTGATTTTTGGCGCACTTTGTATGGCAGTTCCAAATCTTCCAAATTGGATTGGAATTATACTTTGCTTTTTAGTTTTAGGCTTTACTGCAATATCGGTTATTAAGGCAAAGTTAGCGGCAGATTTAGTTGAAGCTGTTGACGACAAAATTAAAGTAAAAACCGAATTTATCAAAATACTTACAGCAGATGCCGAACATTTAATAAACATTGCAAAAACTACTGAACTTAAAGCAGAAGCAAAAAAAGTTTACGAAACAATTAGATATTCTGATCCGATGAGCAATGTAGTTCTTATTGAAACAGAGAATAAAATTCAAAAAACGTTTGCTGATTTTCGCACGGCTGTTACTGCTGAAAATTTAGAAAGTGCTGCTACTATTTGTGTCGAACTTATGTCGTTAATTGATTTAAGAAACAAGAAAAGTAAGGTGTTGAAGTGAGTAAATTCTTTCAAAATATTATTGACAATAATTTGTTTATTAATTGGGCTGCCACATTGGATTGGCTAGTTAATGATAATAAATTTGATGAAACAAAGGGATGGACATCGGGATATATAGGTTCGTTAACTAAGAAAATAAAAAGAATGGATGGCTTTAGCGAAGGTAAAACATATTCCCACTCGGCAATAAAAAGCTTGGAATTCCCATTAAATAGACCGACTACCATTGTAGCTTTGTTTTCAAATGGAAATAGCGAGTGTAAAGATTTTATTAGACATATACGCAATGGAATAGCTCACGGTAATACACAATGCTTTAAGACAAAAGGTGAATTATACATAGAAATTAAAGATTATGATTCCACCGGCACCAAACAAACAGCGTATTTTTATTTTCCTATGTACTATATTACACAAACACACAAGCTATATACAGATGTTATGCATTCGTTTGAGAAAAAAAGAAAAAGGGGCGGTAAATAATTATGTCAATATTCAAATGTAAAATGTGCGGCGGCGCACTTGAAATTAATAACAATGAAACGGTGGCAACTTGTGAATACTGCGGTACACAGCAAACGTTGCCTAAACTTGATGACGAAAAGCGAGCAAATCTTTATGACAGAGCAAACCATTTTCGTCGCAACAACGAGTTTGACAAGGCGATGGGAATTTATGAGCAGATTTTAAACGAAGATAATACAGACAGCGAGGCATATTGGTCTTTAGTTCTTTGCCGCTATGGTATTGAATATGTAGAAGACCCGACCACGCACAAACGTGTTCCAACAGTAAATAGAGCGCAGTTTACATCTGTCTATGATGATGATAACTATAAATCTGCCCTGCAGTATGCCGACGGCTATCAAAAATCAATTTACGAAGAAGAAGCAAAGGCGATTAACGAAATTCAAAAGGGCATTTTAGCAATTTCTCAGAAAGAAGAACCTTTTGATGTTTTTATCTGCTACAAAGAAACCGATAATAGCGGAAGAAGAACGCACGATAGTGTTTTAGCAAATGATTTATACCATCAGCTAACGCAAGAAGGCTTTAAGGTATTTTTTGCAAGAATAACTTTAGAGGATAAGCTCGGCTCTGCATACGAGCCGTACATATTTGCCGCATTAAACTCTTCAAAAGTGATGGTTGTGCTCGGCACAAAGCCTGAATTTTTTAACGCAGTTTGGGTTAAAAATGAATGGTCAAGATACCTTGCTTTAATTAAAAACGGCGCAAACAAAATGCTGATTCCTGCTTATAAGGATATGGACCCGTATGATTTGCCCGAAGAGTTTTCACATCTTCAAGCGCAGGATATGTCTAAACTCGGCTTTATGCAGGATTTGATAAGAGGTATTAAGAAAATTGTAAAGGCAGATGAGCCAAAAGAAACAGTTGTAAAAGAAACTGTTGTAACAGGCGGAAATGCTAATGTTGCACCACTACTCGAGCGTGCATTTATGTTTTTGGAAGATGGCGAATGGCAAAGCGCAGAGGAATATTGCGAAAAAGTTTTAGACATTGATCCCAAATGTGCTAAGGCTTATTTAGGTAAGTTGATGGCAGAGCTCAGAGTAAATACCGAAGATGTACTTTGCGATTATGCTGAACCCTTCGACAACTATGATAATTACATAAAGGCTATCCGTTTTGCTGATAGCGCTTTAAGAGAAAAGCTCGAAAAAGATATTGAACACATTAACACCCGTAACGAAAATGACAGATTAGAAGGTATTTATATCAAGGCAACCGACGTTATGAATTCCGCAAAAACAGAAAATGAATTTAAAAATGCAGTGAATGTTTTTAAAACTATAAATGATTATAAAGATTCTGCATCGCTTATAGTAAAATGTCTTGATAAAGCAGAAATTGCACGAAAAGATGCGATTCTTGCTAATGCAAAATCAAAAATGTCAAGCGAGGTTATTTCTTATCTTGAGGAGGCAATTAAACTTTTTGAATCAATCTCTGGCTGGAAAGATGCTGATGAGCAGATTATCGTTTGCAAAAACAAGATAGAAGAAATTAAGGCAGATGATGAAGCCAAAAGAATTGAAAGAGAAATACAGAAAGAAAAGGCAAATAGACTCAAAAAGAAAATTATAAAAATCAGCACACTTTCAATATCTGTCGTAGCAGTTGTTCTTTTAATAACAATACCCATATATAATAAATTTTTGCTGCCGTATATAACATACAAAGAGGCTATAAATTTATTAGAAGCAGGAGAATATTATACGTCCCTTCAAACTTTAAAAAAATTAGATAATTATAAAGATTCGGAATCTTATCTTCAAAAAGTTATAGAAAAGGTTAATGAAACTAAAGTAGAAGAAATCAAAAATTATTTTGCTATAGGGCAACGCAAAGAGTGTGCAAGTTCTTATTTTGACCTACTAAACTTTAATTCTACACATAAATTTGTTCCAAGCAATACCGATGAAATTAATGAATTAATATATCAACTTGCAGTAGAGTGTTTTAACAATAAAGAGTATACAGAAGCGCGACGTATCTTTCGTATTTTAAAGACAGATAACTACAAAAACTCTAATAACTATCTTCTATATTGTGAAGGTTCTCTTGCATCATCTGCAACGACTGCATTAGAAAAATTTGAAAAACTACCACAAGACTTATTTGATGTAAATGAACGGATTGCTTTTTTGAAAAATTTAATAAAATTGGAAGGCTCATATAGGTCTGATCCTATACAAAAAGACGATATAACAGTTGAGAACATAGTTGGCCAAATAAGTGTGAATACTGAGGAAAATGGTAACGCAGAGATTCTGTTAACTATTACATATACACATAATCTTTTTGGAGACCAAGACCGCACTAACAATTCAAGCAGTTTAGATGTTGAATATGGTCAAAACATTCCAATCGCACAAACTTCAAGTTTATTAACATTTGTTAATGGTGAATTTTATTACCAATTCCCTTCATTTATGGGACTTAATGACATAAAAATAAAACTTAAAAAAGTTGCATAAAAAAATTTCCAATGTATCAAACTTGGGATAATAGGTATAAAGTTAACTAATGTTTTGGATAGGTTTAGAATATTAAATATTTTAAGCTAAAATAATTCGTCCTGAAGTAGTCATATGTTTAAAAAAACATTATATAACTTATGATCTATAACAATCAGTAGATACCCCGCCTATATTTCGGGAAAAATAAATTCATATATACAAATTTCGCCTTTAGGTGGCTTTCTTTCCACCTAAAGGCGTTTTCATTTTCAAAAGACGGCGTCTGCGCCGTAATCGAGATTTTAAAATATAAATCCTTCAAAGCGTCTTGAGGCAATTTCAATCTCTTCTGGGGTAGGTTCATAGCTTTCCGCTACACAAGGACTATAGAATCTATCTTCTTTTGCTATTGGATTTTTATTTATTTGTTCCCCATTATTTATTCCACAGTTATCTATAGAAACATATTTATTATTTATTTCTATATTCTCTTGCGGTATATTCTTTACGTCAGTCGGCTTTGAACGAGCGACGTCAGATGTTTCTCTAAAATCAAAGCCGGCGTCTGCCGTTGCATTTTTTGCATGTATAGCGGCACGCGGCTGTGGCTTTTCGTAAAAAGCATAGTGGTTGCTACTAGTTTCTACTATGTAACCCTTATCTATCAAAATGTGAAATTGGTCTTGATATGTTGAACGAGCCATGCCTATCTCCTGCCGAATAGCGGCAGGAGACAGGGCTAACTGGAAATTATCCCTATTAGCGGCTAAATATAAATACAATCTAAGAGCATGTGCACCTAAATCACGACTTGCTGCCATCCAGTTTTCGTTCTTTATACCTAAAAAATCGCTTGATGCGTGTTCTCTGTGAATGGTTACAACACGCTGATGTGGTACTGTCTATGGCATATTAATTTCCTCCTTTCAATTTTTCTATTGCCTGTTGCAAGCTATCAATTTCTTTAACAGCGTCTGTGCTGTTTACTTGAACAGAGATTTGCTTTAAAACATCATTAGTAATCTCTCTTTTAAGTATTTCACGCTCGCGCTGCAGATTAAATTTCAACCTCAATAAATCGTGATGCAACTCTATAGTTGCCTGTGGGGATAAACCCAACTCACGAATATAATAATTGAGTTTCAATTGGTTTAAATGGTTTAACATTATATACTTCCTTTCATTTTTTTAATTATAGAAAGTTAATTTCTTAACTTTCTATAATTATAATACAATAATTTTTTTAAAAAATCAAAAAAGACCGCATAACAGCGGCATTTGTAGCACATCGACCAGTAGAAAAAGAGAAAAGCCGAACCTGCATTTTCTCGGTTCAGCTTTCTCTGCAATTTATTAAGTTTTTCATGACGCTTTATCCAACTTCGATTTGTAATTTTCAATATCAGGCGCGGCTACAGGGGTAATTCTTAGCTTAGCTTCAATCTTTTCAGGTAATTCCTTATACTTTGGGAACTGAGAAACAAACCAATCATATACATATTTATACGGACTTATCAGCGTTTTTGACATTTCCTTGACCTTATAAAAGATTTCCAATAGTTCATCTGCATTGTCATACACCTTAATATACCTTTCCATATTTGCATATGTCATGCGTTTTGTGGGGCGCGCCGTTGTTATGTTACGCCCCGCCTTAGTGATAATCTTCAATATCGGAAAATCAGACTGAATTTGCTTAATCAGTTCATATTCTGCCGAGCCGTACTGTTTAGCGGCTGACGCAAACTTGTAATTCATAGTCAGAGTATTCGTTGCGAAATCAATTTTGTAGCCTTTTATATTTGTTTTTTTCATTTTAAAATACCTCCTTGATTAAGCCGCTGTTTCATTAAAAAAATCTTTGTAACTGTCATAATCAGGAAAATTTTTGAGGAACCATGCAAGAACCGCACGATAGGGATTTGTCTGTATCTCGGAACGTTCTCTTTCCATTCTGAGTTCTTCAAGTAGTTCCTCACTATTGTCCTGCGTTTTAATGTACCTTTCCATGTTTGCATAAGTTAAGTTCTTGTAAGTCTTTTTATCAGGGTTCTTCTTGATAGTTTTTACAGTCATTGTTACATTTGGATTTTCACTAAGAACTTTCTTCCAGAGCTTATACTCCTCTGTACCATAAATACGCGCTTGCTTTTGGAATGCCTTGGTTACTACTGCCTCGTTGTTTTCGTTGAACATAATCTGATTTCTTTTCATTTTAGAAATCCTCCTTTAAAATAATTTTTTATTTCAGAGATTTTGTGTTTCCCTGTTCTCTATGGCTTTATTATAGCAGTCCGAGTTAGCAAACTTATACCATAAGTGTACGATGTTGAATTTTTCAAAAAAATATTTTTTTGTTCTTCTATTGGTTAAAAAGTTAATAAAAGATGTTGATTTAATATAATTTAATCAAAATAATAATTCGGCGATATAATTTATTTCAAATTGTTATAGCTACTGCTTATTTGTGATTGTTCGTAAAGGTGTACCTTTACAAATAGCGGAAAATCCTTTGTTTTTGTGTTCGTAAATATCCAAAAATATTTTACAGATATATTCGTAAATTATATTGACTTTTGCGAATATAAGTGATATAATATAAATAAAGAAACAAAGGAGGAATAAAAAATGGAAAGTCGCACGTACTACTACGCACGAGTGTCGAGCAAAGACCAAAATCTTGACAGACAGATTTCAGCTTTCTTAGCTATTGGTGCAAATGAAAGAGAAATTATTACGGACAAAGAAAGCGGAAAGAGCTTAAACAGAGCGGGATACTTAGCACTTAAAAATACTATCCTTCGCAAAGGTGACACGCTCGTTGTAAAATCTCTTGATAGATTGAGCAGAAACAAAGCAGACATTAAGAATGAATTGCAGTTTTTCAAAGATAACGATATTCGTGTAAAAGTTATTGATTTGCCTACAACTATGATGGATTTGCCACAAGGGCAGGAATGGGTTTTTGAAATGGTGAATAACATCTTGATTGAGGTATTAGGAACAATCGCACAGCAAGAAAGAGAAACAACACATCAAAGACAAGCCGAAGGAATACAAGCGGCAAAGGATAAAGGTAAAAAGTTAGGTCGCCCCGCGCTGTCTTTTCCTGAAAACTGGAACGAGGTCTATACCTCTTGGAAAGCAGGAGAGATAACCGCAAAAACAGCAATGGAGAAAACAGCAACCAAAAGAACGAGCTTTTATAAATTGGTGCAAATGACAGAGAATAAATAAATTATTGACATTTCGGAGTTAAATTAGTATTATATAATTATCAAAATCAAGTGTGCGACTAACATTAGAATAAATTACGACTTTCAATGAAATCGGCGTAACTAAGCCGTTTGGTGCCCCTTTGGATTGCCCGTAGGGCAATTCACCTCTCTTAATCAGGGTGTCCAGGGTTCGAGTCCCTGAAGGTGTACCACGTAGAAACCCCTAAACCATGCGGTTTAGGGGATTTTGTTTTGTTATTTGATTTGAGCTTTATAAACCTATTGCACACTTTATTGCACAAAAGAAGTTATTATAATATTTAAATAAAAAAACTACTTTTTTGCAGAAAATATCTCTGACATGACATCAATTGCGTCCTTTTTCGTATCTTCAAGCATATGAGAATAAATATTTACAGTCGTGCTTGTATTAGCATGTCCTAATACACCGGAAACTGTTGTTATGGGAACATTATTTTTTATCATATATGATGCCGCCGTATGTCTTAGGTCATGAAATGTGACTCTTTCTATGCCATTTTTCTTAGAAAATTCACTCCACCAATGTGATGGCGTCTGCAAATGCATAAGCTTGCCGTCATATTGAGTAAACACACAGTTCTCATCATGCCACTTATCTCCCATAATATGTTTTGCCTATCTTGCTCACACTTATACTTTAACAGAATTTCCTTTAACAAAGCAGGCAAAAACAACACGCGCTCTGATCGTTTTGTCTTCGTCCCCTTGGTTACAGTTCCTACACCTTTTTTCTCAGTTGCAGCTCTGCGAACGTAAAAACAATCCTGCTCAAAATCAATATCCTCCCACTTAAAACCCAGAATTTCCTGACGTCTTAAACCGCACAGCACAGCAAAATAAAAGAGTGCCTGATATTTTAACTCTTCTTCCCCTATATTTTGCATAACGATTTTAATCTGCTCTTTTGAAAGAGGCTGTTTTTCCGGCGCACGATATTGAGGCATATCAATCCTAACACAAGGATTAGTATCTATGTATCCCCATTTTATTGCTCTGTTAAACATTGCATTCAGCATCTTATATGCAGCATTTTTAGTTCTTTCACCTTCAATAGGATCCAGAATTGAATATAACGAATTAGGAGTAATAGCTATAAGCTTCACCCTGCCCGGTTTTGCCAGCATTGTTTTTTCACCAAGCGAAATAGTAAGGTTGCCCTTTTTAATGTAAACAATTTCTAAGTTATTTTCAATTTTCTGACGTGTGTGGTCATAACTTTCTGCATAAAAATGATGGGCAAATCCC
>JAFYXI010000033.1 GCA_017546245.1 Clostridia bacterium
CGCTTGAAACAATCAAGCAGGATACCGAACGTGACAATTTTATGTCGGCGCAAGAAGCAAAAGAATATGGTTTAATCGATGATGTGATTACCTCGCGCGCGGACAAAGCATAATGCACAAAAGAGGCTGTCACTAAAAGACAGCCTCTTTATGAATATTTAAGAAATTTAAGTCAGATACAATGATATAAGATATAATATAGTTGTTAAAGAGGTGTATGACTTGTCAAATGTAAATGATAGAACCGAACCTCGCTGTAATTTCTGCGGAATGTATGAAAGTCAGGTTCTAAAGTTGTTTCAGGGTCCTAATGTTAACATATGTAACGAATGCATAGCAATGTGCAATCGCTATATGGGCGATAATTTTGATATTGCCGATATGGAAGTAAGCCTTGATGGACTGCCTACTCCAAAAGAAATCAAAAAGGTTTTAGACCAGTATGTTATCGGTCAGGATAACGCAAAAAAAACGTTGTCTGTTGCGGTTTATAATCACTATAAAAGAATCGAAAGCAAGCGCCAGATTGGCGATATAGATATTCAAAAATCAAACATTCTTCTTTTAGGTCCTACCGGCTCAGGTAAAACACTTTTAGCACAAACTCTTGCTAAAATATTAAATGTTCCGTTTGCTATTGCAGATGCAACAACTCTTACCGAAGCAGGATATGTAGGTGAAGATGTTGAAAATATTTTGTTAAAGCTTATTCAGGCTGCTGACGGCTCGATTGAAGAGGCTCAGCGCGGTATTATTTATATTGATGAAATTGATAAAATTACCAGAAAGTCTGAAAACACATCTATTACTCGCGACGTAAGCGGCGAGGGTGTTCAGCAGGCTCTTTTAAAGATTTTAGAGGGTACTGTGGCATCCGTGCCTCCTACCGGCGGACGTAAGCATCCGCATCAGGAATTTTTGCAGATTGATACAACAAATATTTTATTTATCTGCGGCGGAGCTTTTGAGGGGATTGAAAAAATTATTTCTGAACGTACCGGCTCTAAAGCTTTGGGCTTTGGTGCAGAAGTAATAGGTAAGCAGGATAGTAAAATAGATAAAATCTTAGCAAAACTTGAGCCTCAGGATTTATTAAAATTCGGCTTGATTCCTGAATTAATCGGTCGTTTACCGATTATCTCATCGCTTGAAATGCTTGATAAAGAGGCACTTATGCGTATCTTAAGCGAACCTAAAAACGCTTTGGTTAAACAGTATACCAAGCTGTTTGAGTTAGACGGGGTAAAGCTTGAAATTGCTGAAGATGCAATTGAAGCAGTTGCGCAAAAAGCATTAGAGCGTAAAACAGGTGCTCGCGGACTTCGTTCGATTATGGAGGAATGTATGCTCGACATTATGTATGAGCTGCCCTCTGAAAAGAATGTTGCAAAATGCACTATTACAAAAGAATGTATAACAAACGGAGAGCGTCCGTTATTAGCGCAACGTGAAAAAAAGACTGTTACAAAGCAGCTTGAAGAATCGGTATCTTAAAAATTAGCCGCATGGCTTAGGGGGCGACTTTTGCGGTCGCCCATATTTGTTTTAAATTAACTTTTACGGAGGGAATTAAATGGAGCTTATTGAAATAGGTCAGATTGTAAATACACATGGTATTCGTGGTGAAATTAAGCTTAATCCGTGGACTGACGATATTAATGATATATTAGAGCTTGATGAGCTGTATTTAAAAAGCGGTGACATTCTGCATATTAAGCAAAGCAGAATACATAAAAATTGCGTTATAATAAGCTTTACAGAGATTCCTGATATGAATACTGCAGAAAGGTTTAAAGGAACAGTTTTATTTACTGAAAAAACGGAACTTCCCGAGGGCAGATATTATATTGCTGACCTTTTGGGTATGCAGGTGTTTGAAAACGATGTGCTTTTAGGTAAAATTCAGGATGTTTTTGCAACCGGTGCAAACGATGTTTATGACATTAAAACACCGGAGGGTAAATCTATACTGATTCCCGTAATAGAAGACGTCGTTTTGTCAGTTGATGTTGAATCAAAGCGAATGGAAGTAAAGCTTCCTGCCGGACTTTTAGACGACGGAGCGGAGGAGTAATATGCGTTTTGATTGCTTGACTCTGTTTCCTGATATGATGCGCTCTGTGCTTAGTGAAAGCATTATAGGACGGGCAAGCGCTGCAGGAATTTTAGATATAAGATATACAAATATCCGTGACTTTGCCGAAAATAAGCACAACAGAGTTGATGATTATCCATACGGCGGCGGAGAAGGTATGGTTATGCAGGCGATGCCCATATACCGCGCGTGGCAAAGTGTTACAGATAATGGTGCAAAAAAAGCAAAGGTGATATATCTTTCGCCACAGGGCAAGGTTTTTGACCAGCAGACAGCCATCCGTTTGTCTAAAGAAGAGCATCTGATTTTACTTTGCGGACATTATGAGGGCGTAGATGAGAGGGTTATAGAAGAAATTGTCGATGAAGAAATATCAATGGGCGATTTCGTATTGACCGGTGGAGAAATTCCTGCAATGGCATTAATTGATGCAGTAGGCAGACTTATTCCGGGTGTTTTAAGTTCTGAAGATGCTTATTCGCACGAATCGCATTTTGACGGTTTATTAGAGCATCCGCAGTACACAAGACCGCCTGAATGTCTGGGAAGAACAGTCCCCGATATTTTGCTTTCGGGACATCATAAAAATATAACTGAATGGAAGCGTAAAGAATCAATTAAAAGAACGGCTAAAAAAAGACCGGATATGCTTTTAAATGCACCGCTTACAGATAAAGAGCGAAAGTGGCTGGATGATTTTTTATCGGAGGAAGAACTATGAATTTAACTGAAAAAACAATCGGCAGCGAAAAAATATTTGATGGCCGTGTAATACGCGTCAGACGTGATACAGTTGAACTGCCGAATAAACATACATCAACTCGTGAAGTCGTAGAACATCCCGGCGGTGTGGCAATTGTGCCGATAGATAACGACGGTAATGTTCATATGGTTCGCCAGTATCGCTATCCGCTCGGAAGATTATGCTTAGAGCTTCCGGCAGGCAAGCTTGAATATGGCGAAGACCACAGAGAATGCGGATTAAGAGAATTAGGCGAAGAAACCGGAATGGAAGCCGGCAAATTTGAATATTTAGGTGTTTTTTGCCCATCCCCCGGATTTTGTCAGGAGCTTATACACATATATCTTGCAACTGACCTTTCACAAGGCAAAATTCATTTGGACGAAGATGAGTTTTTAGAGGTAGAAAAATATCCTTTAAACGATTTAATAAAAATGATACACGAAGGTAAAATTCAGGATGGCAAGACAGTAATTGGCTTATTGCTTGCAAAAGATGTCTTAAATAAATAGAATTACCGTAAGGAGCATTATTGATGGCAGAACGATTATTAGACGTATCCAATGTAGATTTGGGTAAACTGTTCGGAGATTTTGATGCAAATTTAAAGCTTTTGGAAAAAGAGCTTAAGGTTACGCTGTCATCGCGTGACGGAGCATTAAAAATCATAGGCGAAAATGAAGAAGTTACATTAGCTGCAAGAGTTGTATCAAGCTTAGCATCGGCAGTTGGCAGAGGAGAAAGTCTTACTGAACAAAGCATTTTATATACAATATCAATGGCAAACGACGGCTTAGAAGATAAAATAAGCAATTTGGGTTCTGACTGTGTGTGCATTACATCTAAAGGCAAGCCTATTAAGAGCAAAACAATAGGTCAGAAGCAATATGTTCACGCAATGAAAGATAACACAGTTGTTTTCGGTATTGGCCCGGCCGGTACAGGAAAGACGTATCTTGCGGTAGCTAAAGCAGTAACAGCTTTCAGAAATAAAGAGGTAAGCAGAATTATTATTACCAGACCGGCGGTAGAAGCAGGTGAAAAGCTCGGATTTTTACCCGGTGACCTGCAAAATAAGGTTGACCCTTATTTAAGACCGCTTCACGATGCGCTTTACGATATGGTCGGTATGGAAAACTACAACACATATGTTGAAAAGGGAATGATAGAGGTTGCACCGCTTGCTTATATGCGCGGTCGTACACTTGATAATTCGTATATTATATTAGATGAAGCGCAAAACACAACTCCTGAGCAGATGAAAATGTTTTTAACGCGTATAGGTTTTGGTTCAAAAGCAATTATTACGGGAGATATAACACAGATTGACCTTCCTGACGGAAAACGCTCAGGTCTTAAAGAGGCAATAAAGATTCTGGGAAATATCGAAGGAATAGCCTTCTGCTATTTCAGCCACAAAGACGTTGTACGTCATCCGTTGGTTCAGAAGATTATTCAGGCATACGAAAAATACGACAATTTAAGGTCGAAGGGCAGAGGTAAACAAAATGAAGCTTAATCTTGTCTGGGAAGACTGTCAGAATAAAATTAAAGTAACAGATAGCGAAATAAACATTATTACACAAGCGATTGAAGAGGCTTTGTCTTATGAAGACTTTGAATATGATACCGAAATAAATTTAATGTTTACTGATAATGACGGAATCCGTGAAATAAATAATGAGCAAAGAAACATTGACCGTGCAACAGATGTATTATCATTTCCTATGCTTGAACAGGAAGAGGATGGCGGTATAGTAATCTATGACGAAGATTTTATTGACGGCAGAGTGCTTTTGGGCGACATAGTAATATCGTTAGAAAGAGCAGAGGAGCAGGCAAATGAATACGGTCACAGCTTCAGTCGTGAAATAGGATTTTTGGCAGTTCATTCTGTTTTGCATCTTTTGGGATATGACCATGAACTGGGTGAAGCAGAAGAAAAAGAAATGTTTTCAAAACAAGAAGAAATATTAAAAAACATAGGATTAACCAGATGAAAGGGGTAAATAACTTATGATGACAGATAAAAAGTGCATACTTATGATGTTTGCAGAGTTTTTGTTGACACTTTTAATCAGTGTGTTTGGCTTTATGCTTTTATCGTGGACATTTGATTATTCGTGGGGAATGCCGGTTTATTCAATTATTTTTACATTGGTATTTTTCGCATTTATATATTGCAGAATGTGGAATAAGGCTAAATCTGATATAAAATATCAAAAGGAAAATGTAAGCTTAAAGCATGCGTTTAAAGTAATTTTGCCTTTAGCGGCTTTTCTTGCAGTTATTGTTGCACTATTCGGACTTATAAAGCTGAATATAATTCCGGTAAGAGATATTGTTACCGATGTTCAGTATATACTTGAAGAAAACCAACCAAGACAGATACACGAAGTGTTATTAATAGATAATTTAAATCTTGTTATGCGTGCATTGTTTATATTTTTAATAGGATTTTTTAAATCGAGTGATACATCTGTGCTGATACTTTTTGTTGCACCTGCTGTTGTAGTTGTTGCAGGATTGTTAGGATATTTTGCAGGAATGAGAAAGTTTTATTTATCTGATGTTATTGCCGGCGCGCAGCAAAAGGTAAAAGATAAGTTTAATGAATAAAAACAAAACCCTTTCACATGAAAGGGTTTTATTTTTTATCTTACTATTCTTCTTGCTGTGTAATACACGTTGTTATAATATCCGGTATTGATGCTTGTATATTTTACAACATCACCTGTCTGAGGGGAGTGAATCATCATTCCGTCTCCAACATAGATACCAACGTGATGAACTGTTGAATTGCCTGCACGTTTAAACATTACCAAATCTCCCGGTCTTAAATCGCTTCTTGCAACTTCAACACCGTTTGAAAGCTGTGAATGAGCTGTTCTGTTAAGGCTATATCCCAGTTGTTTGTAAACGTAAGATGTAAATCCCGAACAGTCAAATCCTTTAGGAGAAGAACCACCGTAAACATAAGGTGTTCCTAAATAACGTTTTGCCATTTCGACAACTCTGTTACCGGCAGTAAAACTACCTCTGTTTGCAATATCTTCGGGGCGAACGCTAACAAAATCTGCACTTATGTATGCTGTTTGATTTTCGCCAATTCCGATTTTAAACCAATTTCCTTCTTTAGCATAAACATCAAGTGTAACACCGTACCAAACCTGAGCAATGCTTTCGTAATCTGTAGCAGGACCGGTTCTGACGTTGACGGTATCACCGACAACTATTCCAACGCAGGGAAAACTTTCTGCGTTTGCCGTAAATGCTGCTGACTGCATAACCAAGAGTAAAGAAGCTAGCAACATCAGACCGGACTTCAAAAATTTTCGCATAAAAATATGACCTCCGTTAAATTCTTTAATCAATAATGCGATGTTCTTAAATGTCTGACATCTGAAGTTATTACGAATTTGTTACAAAATGTATTATAATATATTTCGTAATCTTTGTCAACCTTTTCTTAAAACTTTTTTAATAATTTTGTAGCAATTTATACTTTATTCATAAATTTTGTTGCTTTAAAGTTATAAAAAAACGCATAAAAATAGTATTTTGAAAGAAAATGCCTATAAAAATAAGAAATTGCGCATTGAGCATGGTATTTGTTTTTGTTATAATTTAACTGAGAGAATATATTAAACGGAGGTTTTGTATCATGATACATAACGGTAAAAATGTTACAGATTTAAAAATTGCATACATTGGCGGCGGCTCAAAAGGCTGGGCTTGGGGACTTATGAGTGACCTTGCTGTTGCTGATGATATTTCGGGTAGTGTATATCTTTATGATATAGATTACGATGCAGCTAAAGCGAACGAAATTATTGGTAATACAGTAAAAAATTCCAAAGGTGCAGTTACAGACTGGAAATACGTTGCAGTTAAAACTATTGATGAAGCTTTAAGCGGTGCAGATTTTGTTGTAATTTCAATTCTGCCGGGAACGATGGACGAAATGCACTCTGATGTTCATTGCCCTGAAAAGTACGGCATCTATCAGTCAGTAGGCGATTCAACCGGCCCGGGTGGCATTGTTCGTTCGTTGCGTACAATTCCTATGATGCAGGATATTGCAAACGCAGTTAAGAAAAACTGCCCTGAAGCCTGGGTAATTAACTATACAAACCCTATGACAGTTTGCGTAAAAACTCTTTACGAAACTTTCCCTGAAATCAAAGCGTTCGGATGCTGCCACGAAGTGTTTGGCACACAGAAGCTTCTTACAGATGTCCTAAAAGAATATAAGGGCATTGAGGGCGTAAAAAGAAACGAAATTAAAGTAAACGTTATAGGTGTAAACCATTTTACATGGCTCACATCTGCAAAATATAAGAATATTGACTTATTCCCACTTTATAAAGAGTTCTGCGAAAAATACGGCGAAGAGGGTTATGGTGTAAAAGCTGACACCAACTGGATGAACGATTTCTGGGAATATGCAGAAAAAGTTAAAATGGAGCTGTTCTTAAGATACGGCTATATTGCAGCAGCAGGCGACAGACATTTGGCAGAATTCTGCAGCAATCATTGGTATTTGGCATCAAGAGAACGTGTTGCTCATATGAAATTTGGTTTAACTCCTGTTGATTTCAGACGTGAAAATTATAAAAAGCTTGGCGATAAGAGTGCTCGTTTAGTAAATGGTGAAGAACAGTTTGAAATCGCTGAAACAGGTGAAGAGGGTGTTATGCAGATTCGTGCACTCTTGGGCTTAGAGGATTTGGTTACAAACGTAAACATCCCTAACAAAGGACAAATTCCTAACCTGCCTATCGGTGCAGTAGTTGAATCTAACGCAGTATTTTCTGATAACAGCGTTGTTCCTGTATTTGCCGGTGAAATTCCAACTGTAATTCATCCGCTTATAACAAGAATTTGCGACGAACAGCAAATGATTGTAAAAGCAGGTATAGAAAGAGATTTAGAGCTTGCGTTTATCGCATTCTTAAATGACCAGTTAGTGTCTTTAGCACCGCCGGAGGCACGTGCGCTGTTTGATGAAATGATAGATAACACTAAAAAATATCTTACAATGTATAACATAAAATAATATATTAAAAAATAAAATGCACCGATTTGGTGCATTTTATTTTTTAATATAATTGTTCTATAATTTTTTTAACGTCATCTAAGGTTGTTGCCGAAAAGGCAAGAGTTTTAAGCTTAGATGCTCCCTGCATACCTTTCATATACCAAGCCAAATGCTTTCGTGCTTCTAAAATTCCTATGTGTTCGCCTTTTATTTTAACTAAAAGTTCCATGTGCTTTATAATGGTCTGACGCTTTTCTTCGGCTGTTACGGGTGTTACCTCTTTGCCGTCTAATACCTCACGGACTGCACGGAACAAAAACGGATTTCCTTCAGCTCCTCGACCTATCATAATGCTGTCGCAACCTGTTTCTTCAAGCATGCGCACAGCATCTTCGCCGGATGTTATATCACCATTTCCTATAACGGGTATTGATACAGCTTTTTTTACATCGCGAATAATACTGCGGTCAGCCTTTCCGCTATAAAATTCTTCTCGGGTACGTCCGTGTACTGCAATGGCAGATGCACCTGCTTCTTCTGCAATTTGAGCAATTTCTACAGCGTTTTTATTGTCTTTGTCCCATCCTGCTCGAATTTTTACGCTGACGGGTATGCTGCAGGCATTAACTACCTCGCGGATTACACAGCGTGCCAAATCGGGATTCTTCATTAAAGCAGAGCCGTCGCCGTTTGATACAATTTTAGGTGTAGGGCACCCCATATTTATATCAATATACGAGAATCCGCTTTTTTCAACAAATTGAGCCGCTTCTGCCATAATATCAGGCTCGCAGCCGAAAATCTGAACTACATAAGGCTGTTCTTCGGGAGCGGATTCTAAAAGCAGATTTGTTTTTTTATCCTTATAATGAATGCCTTTTGCGCTTATCATTTCAGAATAAACTATATCTGCACCAAACTCTTTACAGATAATTCTGAAAGGCAAATCGCTTACCCCTGCCATAGGCGCTAAAATAACTTTATTTTTGTAAAATGAATTCATTTTATGTACCTTTCTTTTGTTAGTTATCTTTAAGTATATCATAATGTATTTATTGACGCAAGATAAAAGGTGTGATAAAATAGATTTGTTAACTATCAAGGATAATCTTCGTTAAATAAACTTAAAGGCAGGTTAATTATGTATATTCAGAATTTACATACTCATACATCGTTCTGTGACGGTGCCGACACACCTGAAGAAATGGTCATTGCTGCTTTGGAAAAAGGCTTTGATTCTTTAGGCTTTTCGGGACATTCATATATGACATACTCTAAATATCTCGGCGATATTGACAGGACAGAAGACTATAAAAAAGCTGTATCAGAGCTTAAAATAAAATACGAAGACCAAATTAAAATATATTTAGGTCTTGAGGTTGATATGTATTCAGAACCAAAAATGGAAGACTATGATTATTTAATCGGTTCGGTACATTACTTTAATATTGACAATGAATATGTAGGTTTTGATAAGTCTGAGCAGGAAGTAGAAGAGATTATAAATACATATTTTGACGGCAACGGTATGGAGTATGCAAAATATTACTATAAAACCCTTGCGCAATTGCCTCAATATGGTAATTTCGATATTATCGGACACTTTGATTTAATAACAAAGCATAGCGATAACAGAACGTTTTTTGATGCAGAATCAAAGGAATATCTGAATTATGCATTTGAAACGGCAGAAGTCTTGGCGAAAAAAATTCCTTTTTTTGAGGTTAATAATGGTGCGGTTGCAAGAGGATACAGAAAGACTCCGTATCCCTCGATTCCTATAATGAAACGATTAAAGGAACTTGGTTTTGGTGCAATTATAACATCTGACAGTCACAGTACAAAAACCATTGATTGCGGATTCGAACTTTCAACCGAACTATTAAAAGAGTGCGGATTCAAAGAAAAATACATACTGACTGACAGGGGTTTTACGGCGGTTTCACTTTAAAGGAGTATAGATAATGAATTATTTAACAATTATTATATTAATTTTTTCTGTGCTTGGCGCATTAGACAGAATAATCGGCAATCGCTTCGGGATAGGAAGAGAATTCGAAAAAGCATTCATGCTTTTAGGAACAATGGCACTTTCTATGATTGGTATGATAGTAATATCTCCGTTTATAGCAGAGCTTATGAAGCCGTTATCGGAAGGTTTTGTTAATGTTTTACATATTGACCCTTCGATAATTCCGGCATCGTTATTTGCAAACGATATGGGCGGAGCATCATTGTCTGTCGAAATGGCAACGGATGATAAAATTGGAATGTATAATGCCCTGATTGTTTCTTCTATGATGGGATGCACCATATCATTTACAATTCCGTTTGCATTGGGTGTTGTAGATAAAAGTCAGCATAAAGAACTTTTGCTGGGGCTTTTGTGCGGTATTGTAACCATACCTTTAGGGTGTATTGTGTCGGGAGTGGTATGTGGAATTCCGTTTATATCTTTGTTATTAGTTCTTATGCCACTTGTTATATTTTCAGGTATTATTGCGTTCGGTCTTATTAAATTTCCTGACTTTTGTATAAAGGCATTTAAAGTGTTTGGCATTTTTATTACAATTTTAATTACAATAGGACTTGCGCTTGGTATTATAAGATTTTTGACCGGATTTGAAGTTATAAAAGGACTGGCTACAATTGAAGAGGGCGCATCAATTTGCGTTAATGCTGCAATTGTGCTTTCGGGTTCGTTCCCGTTTATGTTTATTTTAGCAAAGGTTCTGTCAAAGCCACTTAAAGTTATTGCTAAAAAAATTGGTGTTAATGAATATTCAATAGTCGGTATTGTATCTTGCCTTGCTACAAGTGCAACGACATTTGGAATGATGGATAAAATGGATAAAAAAGGTGTAGTTCTTAATTCTGCCTTTACAATATCGGGGGCGTTTGTTTTAGGCAGTCATCTTGCTTTTACAATGGCGTTCGATGGCGAGTATGTAATTCCTGTAATAATAGGAAAGCTAATCTCGGGTGTGTTGGCAATCTTTCTTGCAAATATAATATTTCATAAAACAGCAAAAACGGATTAATGTCGAAATAATTTTGTCGTATAAACACAAAAAATGGGGGGATGTACATGAGAAAATTTTGTATATTATTGTCGTGCATATTAGCATTTCAGCTTTTTCCTGTATTTGCAGAGCAGGATATAAATAAAAATATTTTGTTTTTTGATGACTTTGAAGCAAAAGATGAATCTGCATGGACAACCGATAGCGGCGAAGTTATTTTTATAGAAGAAGAGGAAAGTGAAAATATTGCATACAGCATTGGCTCGGGCGATTATTACCATAAAGAAATAATGTCCGGCTTGCGCAATTATTCTTATTCTTTTGATATGTATATGGACTATCGAGATGCAAACGGTCAGTTTGGTAACACCTGGCCGACTATGCGCTTTAGAGTAAGCGATAACAGTTATTATCACTTGTATTTGTATAATAAAGAAGGTTCTGAAGAGATAGGCTTTCAGAAGATGGTGGACGGAGAAGAAACGTGGCTTTTGACCGCGTCAGTCCCTCTTGTAGAAGATAATGAAAAATGGGTTTCGGTAAAAATATCTTTAACAGGAAGTAAAATAGAAATATATTATAAAGACATGGAAACGCCGATAATGTCTTATGATGACGTAAACGGTGCTGCGCCTTTAGGGGGTAATTTTTATTTTGTCGCAAACAGTGCATCAGCTTTTTATATCGATAATTTAAAGGTTGAAAAAACAAGACCTGTTCAGGCAGAAGCTGATGATATTACAAAAGAAACCGGCAGAGAAATTTACCGTTTTTATAATTTTGAAGATGAATCAGAAAACGAGAATATAAAAGAGGATGAAAATGAAAATCACTATTTTGATGCAAATGAAGCAGCTTTAGAGCTTTTTGAATGTAAAGATTTTATTTGTAAATTTAATTGGATAAAAGACTATAAACCATATGGTGAGAACAATCCCGTTTTTTCGTTTGGCTCAGGTTATGAAATCGAACTTAACGGCAGTTTGGAATCCGGCGGAATAGTACTTAAAAAGGATAATGAAGAATTAGAAAAAACAAAGCTTTTACTGGCAGATTATGATGATGTAAAAACCGCAATTATAATATCAGCCGCAGTAAATCAAATAGAGGTATATTATTCTGATTTAAATACACCTGTTTTAACATATAACGCAGAAGAAGATATAACATCAGGCACAATAAGCCTTTCGGGCGGTAATGTTGATAATCTTTATCTTGCATCGGTATACAGATTTAAACCTGTCGAAGTGCTGTCAATTAATTATGAAATTGCAGAAGAAGAAATGACAGTTAACTTAAACGCAGTATCGCATTTAGAAGAAGACATTACAGCATCGGTTATTGTTGCAGGCTATTCTGATGATAACTTGTGCGCTTTAGCGGTATCAGAGCAGATATTTAAAGGTAACGACTGCAATTTGGAGGAAAAAATAACAACGCAGGCGGAACTTTTAGTTCCGTATACAGATGATGCTAAATATTACGTGTATATCTGGAACAATTTAAAGCCCGTGGCAGATTTGACAGAGTTGGGAACAGAACCACAAAGATTAAGCATGCCTGCCGATAGCGGTGAAACTTCCGAAATATCGTTAAATGCCGAAAGTAAAGACGGTAAGGTAGAAATAAACGGCTTAATTGACACAAATTTTGAACAAAGTATAACCTTGCTGGTTCAAAAATCAGATGCCGATGTATTTGATATACAAAAAGCTGTTTATATTACACAAGCTGTAAGACCTGATGAAGAGGGCGTTTTTAAAGCAGAATTTTCAAATATGAATTTAGATGAGGGCGACTACACGGTTTTTGCATCAAGCGACGATTCGGCTGTTATAACAGCGCAGTTTGAACATATAAAGCCTGAAAATTTAGATTTATTTATAGAAAAATTAAACCTTGCATCAACTGCAGAAGAATTGCGCGCGATTCTTTTTGATGCCACAAATGTAAGATATGCGCGCAAGTTGGGAATTAACACCGAAAAACTTGCAGACTTAAAAGACGATGCTCTTATTAACGGAGTGTGCATAAGATTGCTTGCAGATAAAGGCGAAGGCTTTACATCTGAAAATGCAGGTAAGATTTTTGCATCACATTTAGGATTTGCACTCTTAAAAACCGCAGCTGACGGTAATGGAGTTTATGCGGTTATTTCTGATAATCCTGAATTTTATCAGTTAGATTCTAAATACACAGATGCTGAAGAAAAAATAAAAAAAGAAGCCTTAAACGGAATTTATCAGGGACTTAAAACAAATGTCTATAACGATTTAAAAGCGGTTATGGCAGATGTTGGTCCTAATGTAATTTTAGCAGAAATTTATACCGCAAACTATAAAGATATGTTAGAATTACTTGAAAAATATCAATCAGAAATCGAAATTGATTTGTCAAAGCTGGAAGACCTTTCTGAAACCGAAAAAGCAAACGTATATAAAGCGCTTAACGAAAACAGATTATATAGTTTTGACGAACTTATAAAGGTTTTTGATGATGAAATAGAAGAACAGACTGAAGAACCGGCAGCTGTAATTCGTCCCATTGGCGGTGGAGGAGGCGGAGGAGGTATAAGTGTTGGCAAAAAGCCGACATCTGTGCCAAGTGTATCGCCAACCTCAACACCTGTTGCAGAAGCGATGCCTGAACAAAAGTCTGAAGAAATACGACAAATCACATATAAAGACCTGCCGCAAGAGCATTGGGCAAACGAGGCAGTAACGTTTTTATCGAAACAAAATCCGCCTGTAATAAGCGGATACGATGACGGTGCATTTTATCCTGACAGATGCATAACCCGTGCCGAGTTTGTAAAACTCATTATTAATGCTTTTAAATTCGGTACGTACGCTTCTGAGTGTACTTATAAAGATGTAGCAAACGATAGCTGGTATTATAACTATATAGCGGCGGCAGAGCAGGCCGGTGTTGTAACCGGAAACGATGATGGCGCATTTAATCCGGATAAAGAAATATCGCGTCAGGATATGGCAGTTATGCTGCATAGAGTGCTTGAAATTAAGCTGATTTCTTTAAATACGATAAAAGAACCGCACTTTACTGATAAAGACAGTGTATCGGTATACGCACAAAAAGCAGTAGAAACACTTAGTGCGGCAGGGGTTATAAACGGAACTGATGACGGCAAGCTTAATCCTTTTGCGTCTGCAACGCGTGCTCAGGCAGCAAAAATGATTTATGAAATTTTAAAGTAAAGCGAGAGAAGATTAATGAAACAAATCTTAATGCGTTTAATAACAATAGTGCTGGCGCTTTCATTTATATGTGCTTTTCCGGCAGCAGCAGAAGAAATTGCTGATTATGGTGTTTTATATTCTGAAGATTTTGAAAGCGGCACAATGCCCGGTTGGGTGAGTTATGAAGATAAAAGCGTGGTAGAGCAGACCGAAAACGGCTTCTCTTACCGAGTAAACAGCTATGATTATCACGGCGGCTCGGCAAAGTTTACAGACTACGAATTTAAATTTGATATGAAGGTCGATTACAAAGAACCCGGCACGACTGCACCATCTGTATATTTGCGCCGTGGCACAGACGGAAACCGATATGAAATATATATTGATTCTGCAAACGGTAATATGGTAATTGACCGTGTAATAAATGAACAAAAGACAAATATCGGTGTTTTAAAAGCGGATTTTGCCGCAGATAACTTAAAATGGGTAACCGTAAAATTTGCGGTATCGGGCAAAAATATATGGATATATTACGGCAACGAAAACGAGCCTGCAATTAAATTAAGAGATGAGCAGGCACTTACCTCGGGCGGTATAGGCTTCGGATTCGGAAATGCAGATTTTTGGGTTGATAACATTACAATTACCGAAATTTCTGAGCCGTTTTCAGAGCCTTATGAAATAAATCCTGAAGATTTAAAAGATTATAAAGACAGTCCGTATAAAAAAGAAATTGACTTTTTAAGAGCCTTGGGCATAGTCAACGCATTTGACGACGGAACATTTAAACCCGATAATGCCATAACCCGTGCAGAATTTGCGGCTCTTTCGGTAAGGGCAAGAAATGTTACAGCAGTTCCGGCTGCTGAAATAAAGTTTGGCGATGTAGACCCTCAAAACTGGGCTGCAAATGTAATTTCATCTGCGTGCGTGCTTGGATACATGAGCGGAATGGGTGACGGCAGCTTTAAACCTAATGATACGATAACGTTAGAGCAGGCGGCAAAGGTTTTGGTGCGTATTACCGGTGCAGAGCTTTTGGCAGAAAGACAAGGCGGATATCCGAACGGATACCTTTTTTATGCGGCGCAAAGCGGAATTACAGACGGCATAAATAAAACAGGAAAAGAAGCGCTGACGCGTGCAGAGGTTGCAAAGCTTATTGCCAATACATTGAATGCAAAATTGCTGATTCAAACAGGCTTTGGAACATATGATGAATATGAAATTGACAAAAATAAAACTCCGCTTAGCGAATATCATAACATTTATCGTTACATAGGCCGTGTTACTGCAAATTACTATGCAGGTATTTATGCGGACGAACCGCTTTTGAAGAAGGAATTTATGTTAGACGGATATATCATGGACTGCGGAAAAACCGACATAGCAGATAAACTCGGCTCTTATGTCGATGTTTATGCAAAAGATGATAAAACATCAGATAAAAAGGTGGCGGTTCATTACAGCGTTGATGAAGATAAAACAGATGCCATTACTGTTTATGCAGAAGATATTTTAGATGACGATGAGCTTGGTGTTTTCAAGTATGTACATAACGACAAAACATATGAAGTATCTCTTTCCAAAAATATGAATGTTATCTTAAACGGCGGCTCTGCAGACTTTAATAACGAAAACTTAAAGCCTGAAGTGGGCAAGGTAACTCTTTTAGATATTGACGAAGATTCTGAATATGATGTTGCATTAGTCGAAAGCTATCAGACAATGGTTGTAGGCAGTGTTTCAGAGCTTTCGGGAAGAATAACTGATAAATATACACCGTCAGAGTATATAACAGCGGATGAAAAAAATGCTGATATTAAGGTTATGCGGGGTTATCAGGAAATATCGCTTAAAGACCTGGAGACTACAGAGGTTATAAGCATAGCGCAAACAGAATTGCGTGCAAAGCACAAGAGAATAACAATACGTTCATCGCTTAAAAAAATAACAGGCAGAGTTAGTGAATATTCTTTTGAAGATGACGGTAAAAATGTAACTATAAACGGAAAGAACTATAAAATAGGCAAATATTTGCAGAGTAAAATTGATTCGGGCAAGGCAGACGATTTAACAGTAGGTCTCCGTGCTTCGCTGTATCTTGACAGTTTTGGAAACGTGGCTTATATTAAGTCTGAACAAGGCTCAGATTTTATGCTTTTAAACGGAGCAATGTGGATTGGTGGAGCAGATGAAGGCTGGCTTTTAGAGATGTTTGATTCAAATGGTGAGTGGCACGAGGTAAAGCTTGCCAAAAAGTTTAAATATAACGATAATGAGGGAAGCTTTGGCAAAAATGATTTTCCAAAAGAACTTTTAAACCGCCAGATTGTATATGCTAAGTTTAACCGACATGGTGAAATAGCGGTGCTTAAAACTGCACAGAATGGCGGTGTTTTAGAACAAAGCCGTGATTATCGCAGTTGGGCAATGGAGTATATTAACTCTACTATGTCGTTTGATACTGACTCGTATGTTGATGAAAATACACAGGTGTTTGTGGTTCCGTATAACGACAATGAAAAGAATGGTTTTGTTGCAACCGACAGCTCATACTTTAAGGGTGGCAGCACCTATAATCTTTTAAGCTATAACGAAGATAAATTTGAGGTTGCAGATATTATTTTAGTATTCGAGAAAAAGGATGCAGGCGGTAACGGAAAGCTTGCAAGACCGTTCTTTTATGAAAACAGTTCAAAAGTTATAGATAAAAACGGTGATGAGAAGATAAAAATTACCGGTTACCGTGAAGGTGTAAAAGCATCATTTATAATGGCAGACGATGCAAATGCAGAACTGAATCTTGGTGATGCCCTTATGCTTTCTCAAAATGCAAAGGGCGAGGTTGTTTCTGTTTCGCATCTTTATCGTGCATCTGACGGAAAAGCCGGTTCTGACAACGCAAGCTTCGGAATGTCAAGTGACCGTGTTACCGTATCGGGAACGGTTGTTGATTTTGATGCAGAATCCGGCAGACTTCTTTTAAATGCAGGAAACGAAACAACTAAGGAAAAATCATTTATAATAAGCAAAGCTCAGCAGGTATATTGTTTAAGCAAAGAAAGAAATAAAATTATGCTAAGTAATATCAAAGAAATTGTTATCGGCGATTTTGTGGTTATGGATTTTTCGTGGAATACATTAAGAGATATTATGATATACAGATAATGAGGTATGATTATGAATGAGATTTATATTTTTACCCTTTTCTCATTTTTAGCACCAATAGCCATATTTTGTTTGTTCTGGAATTTTAAAAAGCCGTTGTGGAGCACTTTTGTATGGTTACCGTTGTTATTATATCATATAATAAAGACTTTTTACAGCTGTTTCAAATATTCGGGATTTGATAACTTTACAGAAAAATTAGACCGTTTTATGCATAGTGATGCAATGATAGTATTTCCTCTGGTCTGGATACCGAGTATATTGGGATTTATGCTCATTTGTTTGATATATTTTATTATTAAAAAAACTAAAAATAAATAATTTTAATAAAGCTTTGAATTATTGCTGATTCAAAGCTTTATTTTATGTATAATTAAAGGAAAAAACTTCTTGAATTTTGTTTGTTGTTATGATATAATAATAAATTATGATAATAAACCAAGGTGCAGAGTAGGCAAGAAGTAAGAGATAAGAAGTAAACGTATAAATTTTTACTTTTTATTTCTTATCTCTTGCCATAGCACCGAAATTTTAAAACTTTTAATGGAGGTAGTTATGTTTAGAAAATTCGAAATGGAACTGGCGGGCAGACCGCTGGTAATTGAAACAGGCAAGTATGCAGAGCTTGCTGGCGGTGCTGTTATGGTTCGCTACGGCGATACAGCGGTACTTTCAACCGCAACAATGGCTGCAAAGCCGCGTGAGGGTATTGACTTTTTCCCTTTGAGTGTTGACTTTGAAGACAAACTTTACGCAGTAGGTAAAATCCCGGGCGGATTTATTCGCCGCGAAGGCAAGCCTTCTGAAAAAGCAATTTTAACATCACGTGTTATCGACCGTCCTATCCGTCCTTTATTCCCGAAGGATTTAAGAAATGACGTAAGTGTTGTAAACACAGTTCTTTCTGTTGAGCAGGACAATGCTCCAGAGGTTGCTGCAATGATTGGTACATCTGCTGCAATTTCTATTTCCGATATTCCGTTTAACGGTCCTATCGGTGGTGTTTTCGTTGGCTTGGTTGATGGTGAGTTTGTTTTAAATCCGACAACTGCACAGAGAGAAAAGAGCCTTATGAACCTGACAGTTGCAGGTACAAAAGAAAAGGTTGTTATGATTGAAGCAGGTGCTAAAGAAGTTGACGAAGAAACTATGTTCAATGCGATTATGTTCGCACACGAGCATATCAAAAAAATCTGTGACTTCGTTTCTGAAATTCAGGCTGCGGTAGGTAAGCCGAAAATGACATACGAATCTCATGTTGTTAATGAAGAATTGTATGAAGAAATCAAAGCTTATTCATTAGACAAGCTTAAGGTTGCTTTAGATACTGACGATAAAAACATTCGTGAAGCTAATATGAAAGTTTTCTACGAAGGTCTTTACGAGCATTTTGCTGGTAAATATACTGAAGAAGAAAACGGCGCAGAAATTACCGAAGCTGTAGAAAAGCTTATGAAATACATTGTTCGCCGTTGGATTTTAGACGAGGGTAAACGTGTTGACGGTCGTGGCATTTTAGATATCCGTCCGCTTTCAGCAGAAGTTGCACTTCTTCCGAGAACACACGGTTCAGGTATGTTCAGTCGTGGACAGACTCAGGTATTAACTGTTGCTACCTTAGGAGCAATGGGCGATGCCCAGATGCTTGACGGTATAGATACAGATGATCAGAAGCGTTATATGCATCATTATAACTTCCCGTCATATTCAGTTGGCGAAACCCGCCCGTCAAGAGGTCCTGGCCGTCGTGAAATTGGTCACGGAGCACTCGCTGAACGTGCATTAGAGCCGGTTATTCCGTCAGAGGCAGAATTCCCGTATGCAATCCGTCTTGTTTCAGAAGTATTAAGCTCAAACGGAAGTACATCTCAGGCAAGTGTTTGCGGAAGTACCTTAGCACTTATGGATGCAGGTGTTCCGATTAAAGCTCCTGTTGCAGGTATTTCTGTAGGTCTTGTTACCGAGGGCGACCGCTTTATTACAATGGTTGACATTCAGGGTGTAGAAGACTTCTACGGTGATATGGACTTTAAAGTAGCAGGTACAAAAACCGGTATTACTGCTATTCAGATGGATATTAAAATAGACGGTTTAACACCTGAAATCATCAAACAGGCGTTTGCTCAGACTAAAGACGCACGTTATCACATCATTGATAACGTACTCTTAAAGGCGATTGAACAGCCGCGTGAGCAGCTTTCAAAATATGCTCCGAAAATTTATACCATGAATATTGATACTGACAAGATTCGTGACGTTATCGGCAGCGGCGGTAAAGTAATCCAGAAGATTATCGCAGAAACTGGAACAAAAATTGATATCGAAGAAGACGGTACAATTTACATTTCTACCAGCGATGAAGAAATGGCACAGCGCACAATCGAAATCATTAAGGGTATCACCGGCGAAATCGAAATTGGTAAGATTTATAAAGCTAAGGTTGTTACAATCACCACATTCGGTGCATTTGTTGAATTCCTGCCCGGTAAAGAAGGCTTGGTTCATATCTCTAAGCTTGACAGCAAACGTGTTGAAAAGGTTGAAGATGTTGTCAGCGTAGGCGATGAAATTATGGTTAAGGTTATGGAAATTGACCGCCAGGGAAGAATCAATCTTTCAAGAAAAGATGCTATTCGTGAATTAGAAGAACAAATGGCAAATAATTAATAATTAAAAAGGGGCTGTAGTGTTACAGCCCCTTTAATTTAGCAATAGGAGGTAAAATATGAATCTGCTTGTGGCTATTAATGCAAAATATATACATACAAATTTGGCTGTAAGATATTTAAGAAATTTATGCAGCTTAAAAATGCGTGAATATTCTATAAATGACCGCACCGAAACAGTTACGGCAGATATTTATAAAAGCGGTGCAAAAACCGTATTTTTCTCCTGTTATATCTGGAATATTAAAATGGTTCTTGATATTTGTTCGCGTCTTAAAAAGGCAAATCCTGATATAATAACTGTGCTTGGCGGACCTGAGGTAAGCTATAACAGCAAAGAATTACTTGAAAATGAAAAAAACATTGATTATATATTAAAAGGTGAGGGAGAAACAAATCTGCCTGACTTTTTAAGTGCACTTAAAAGCAGAGATTTTTCAAATGTTTCCGGTCTGTGTTATCGTAATGACGATGAGATTACAGAAAATCCAAATTGTGAAGAAATAGATATGAACGAGCTGCCTTTTCCGTATATTAAAGGTGAGCTTGAAGAGCTAAAAGGCCGCCTTATTTATTATGAAACCTCTCGTGGATGCCCGTTTAAATGCGGTTTTTGTCTGTCGTCTGCTACAAATGGAGTGCGCTTTTTACCGCTTGACAGAGTAAAAAAAGAATTGCTTGCTTTTATAAATGCCGGTGTTCCTCTTTTAAAGCTTGTTGACCGTACCTTTAATGCAGATAACAAAAGAGCTGTAGAAATGGTGGAATTTATAAAAGAAAACTCTAAAAATACTTGTTTTCATTTTGAGGTTAAGGCAGAAACAATGTCAGATGAGCTTATTTCTGCACTTGCAGAAAGTCCAAAAGGGTTGTTTCAGTTAGAAATCGGTGTTCAGAGCACAAATCCTGACACACTTTCTAAAATTAAGCGTGGAGCAGATTTCGAAAAAATTAAGTCTGTAGTAAAAAGGCTTAAAGAAAACAATAATATACATCTGCATCTTGATTTGATTGCAGGTCTTCCGGGTGAAAGCTTAGAACAGTTTAAAAAATCATTTGACGATGTTTTTGGCTTGAGACCTAACGACCTTCAGCTTGGATTTTTAAAAAAACTAAAGGGAGCTAAACTTAATACAGACGGCAGTTGTTTTACCGATGAGCCTCCTTATGAGATAATATCAAGCGATAAGATGAGTTTTGATGATATTTTAAAATTAAAAGATATTGAAGATGTTTTGGAAAAGTATTATAACAGCGGAACCTTTGTGAATTCTGTCGAATATTTTATAAACAATTATTTTTCTGATTCGGCATATAAATTCTTTGAAAGTCTGGCTGTCTATTTTGAAGAAAAGGGATACATCGGTCAAAGCATAAGCAGAAAAAATCTTTACGAAATTTTATATAGCTATGCAAAAGAAAAATATTCTGACAATAAAATAGAAAATGTAATAATTTTTGATTACTGTACTAATTACAAAGATAATTTAAGTTTTATGCACGATTGCGGATTAAAAGAAAGAGCATTTGAATTTTTAAAAGAAAGCAGATTTGTAGAAAAATATTTTCCATATTTTAAAGATGAAAAACCGGTTCAGATTTATAAAAACTTAAGATTTTACAAATTTGGTGATTTTATATTTGCATTTGACAATAAAAATCAAATTGTTTGCGATATTACCGCAGATTTTACTTGACTTTATGGCGATAAACCGCTATGATATAATATGAGAGAAGATAGACAAATTTTTGTCAAAAGAAAGGAATGAAATTGAATGTTTAAGGTAATTTTAAAAGACGGCAGTGCATTAGAGTACAGCGAAGCTACACCGCTTTACGCAATTGCAAATGATATCAGCGAGGGATTCGGACGAACTTGTCTTGCTGCCGACGTTGACGGAAAGGTGTGTGAAATGGGCACCGTTATCGACAGCGATGCTAATATTACCTTTTTCACATTTGATGACCAAAAAGGCAAAGACGTTTTACGCCATACTGCATCACACGTTTTAGCACAGGCGGTAAAAAGACTTTATCCGCAGGCAAAGCTTGCGATAGGTCCGGCAATTGAAAACGGTTTTTACTATGATTTTGATTGTGATGTTTCATTTACTCCCGAGGTTATAAAAGCAATCGAGGCAGAAATGAAAAAAATTGTGAAAGAGAATATACC
>JAFYXI010000034.1 GCA_017546245.1 Clostridia bacterium
CGTTACACATGACCAGACAGAAGCTATGACAATGGGTTCTCGTATCGTAGTTATGAAAGATGGTTTCATTCAGCAGATTGACAGCCCTCAGGTTCTTTATGATAATCCGTGTAACGTATTCGTTGCAGGCTTTATCGGAAGTCCTCCGATGAACTTTGTTGATGCTACACTCGAAAAGAAAGACAATGGTGTATACCTCACTTTCGGTAATACATCTGTTAAAATTCCGGATGGCAAAGCTGCTAAATTAGAAGGTAGTGAATACATCGGCAAACAGGTTATTATGGGTATTCGTCCTGAAAACATGCATGATGAAGAAGCTTATCTTGCTTCTGCTCCTGATTGTACAGTTGAAGCAAAGGTTGAAATCACAGAGCTTATGGGTGCTACAACTCACTTGTACCTTAACATCGAAGGCACAAGCTTTACAGCAATTGTTAACCCAAGAACTACTGCTAAAATGGGCGATACAATCAAGGTTGCTTTAGATGGTAACAAGATTCATATCTTTGATAAAGAAACTGAAAAAGCTATCCTTAACTAATTTAAAAATTAAGTCGGTTGGTTTACCAACCGACTTTTTTGTTTTTTAACCGATGGACAGCGATTTTCGCATAGCGCTTAAAATCTTTTTTTCCAGTCTTGAAACCTGAACTTGTGAAATGCCTAACTGTTTTGCAATTTGCGATTGAGTTTTATCTTTAAAATATCTTAAAATTATTATTTTTCTTTCGCGTTCGGGTAATTTTTTTATCAGTTCTGAAAGTGCAATTTTATTTATGGCTGTCCCTTCGTTTTCTAAGCCACCATTAATTTTATCTATCAGTAAAAGGCTGTCATCGTCACCATATGGTGTATATAAAGATTCCGGTGTTTTAGCAGCATCTAAAGCAGTTGCTAAATCGGCAGTATTTTCACCAAGCTCTGCAGCAATTTCGCTTATTGTGGGTTCTTTGCCGGTTTCTTCAGCTAATCTTGTTTTGATTGCAAATGCTTTTGCAGCTAATGTTTTAAGACTTCGGCTGACTTTGATTGGTCCGTCATCCCGTAAAAATCTTTTTATTTCTCCCATAATCATAGGAACTGCGTAAGTGGAAAATTTAACATCGTAGCTTAAATCAAATTTTTTTATTGCTTTTACAAGACCGATCGAGCCTATCTGCACTAAATCTTCAAGTTCTATTCCTCGTCCGTTAAATTTATGCGCTATTGAATAAACCAGTTTTATATTTTCTTTTACAAGCTTATCTAAGGCAAAGCTGTCTTCGTCTTGCGCAAGACGAATGAACTGATATGTTTCGCAATTGGAGTATTCGTGCATGTCATCCCTCCTTGCAACCAACTGCGGTGCTTATGACCTTAGTGTTTTGCTCATTTTTACGGTTGTGCCCTCGCCTAAAACAGATGTAACATCTAAGCTGTCCATAAAGGTTTCCATGACGGTAAATCCCATGCCCGAACGTTCCATTTCGGGGCAGCCGCTATATAAAGGCTCCATAGCTTGCGCAAGATTTTTTATTCCGTGTCCTTTATCCGAGATTTCAATATATATTGTTCTGCCTTTTATCGCGCAGTGTATATGTACATCGCCCACTGTATTGCTGTAACCATGTATGATGGCATTGGTAACCGCCTCTGAAACTGCGGTCTTAATATCTGCCAGTTCGTCTAAGGTTGGGTCTAGCTGCGAGGCAAAAGCGGCAACCGTTGCTCTTGCAAAGCCTTCGTTTGCAGATTTGCTCTTAAATATAAGTGTCATTTCGTTATCATTTGTGTTGTGCATATCACATACCTCCCATGCTCTTTACAGCATCGTCTGTTGTTTGATAAATATCCATAAGCTTGGTTAGACCCGACATACTAATCAGACGGTTTAAAGTTTTACTTTTACTCACAATGCAAACCTTGCCCCCGATAGATGTAATAAGTTTGTATCGCCCTATCATAAGACCAATGCCCGAGCTGTCCATAAATGTTAAATTTGTCAGGTCAAATACCATGTTTTGTGCAGACTTGTTTACTATTGCCGTCTCTATCATATCTTTAACGGCTTTGGCGCTATGATGGTCAAGCTCTCCGCTTAATGAGGCAATTAGTGTGCTGCCTTTCGTTTGTAGTTTTATGTCCAATTTACTTCCTCCTTTTAATTTACAAATATTTCCATATAATAAATATACGGCAAACGCATTGATTTTTCCTTTGATGAAAAAGATAAGCTTTTGTCGAATTAAAAAAACTTTTCGACAAAATATTTGTGGTGTTTTGGCATCAAAATATTAACAATTAAAAAACAACTTACCAAAATATTGATTTTATGCGTATATTGTGCTAAGATTAGAAATAATAAAACTGCATACGCGCACCCTTTGATGAATAAACTTTAATTAGTATAAAAAGGGCGGTGTGTGCATGATTTTAATTTTAAAAAAACGTAATGCTTTTTTAATTGCAGCAATTTTTTTACTCGTAGTTTACATTGCAGGAGCGTGCATAAACAATTTTGCGTTTTCGCGCAGAGTTTCGCTTTCGTGTTACGGCAAAAAGATAGTTTTAGATGCCGGTCACGGAGAACCTGACGGAGGAGCAGTAGGAAAAACAGGAGTAAAAGAGCAGGAGCTTAATTTAAAAATAGCAAAAATTCTGCAGGGATTTTTAGAACAATGTGGTATGGAGGTTGTTATGACCCGTGCAGATGAGCAGGGAATTTATGACTCTGACGGCACTATAAGGAATAAAAAGCGTTCTGATATGTCAAACAGAGAAAAGCTTATGAATGATTCTGATGCAGATGTGTTTTTAAGCATACATATGAACAAATTTACCGATTCTAAATACAGCGGTCCGCAGGTTTTTTATTCGTCAAATAAAGAAGAGAGTAAAGAGCTTGCACAAATTTTGCAGGAAGAGCTTATAGCAGTTTTAAATCCTGAGTCGCAAAGGGAAATTAAAAAAGCAACAAACGATATTTATTTGCTGAAAAAAGCAAAAGTACCTGCCGTTTTGGTAGAGTGTGGATTTTTATCAAATGCTAAAGAAGAAGAAAAGCTTAAAGATGAAGAATATCAAAAAGAAGTTGCGTGGGCAATATATTGCAGTATAATAAAATATTTTTCGCTTGAGGCATCATAAAATAACAAATGAAAAAGGAGATGAGGTTTTGTTTAAAAAATATAAAATACCATATCTCGGACTGCTGCCGATTATTTTGATTTCGGCATTTTTGATTAAGCTTATGTTCGTGGCGGATGTTTCTTTAACCGGAATTTTAGGTGTTGTTTATTCTTGTATTGCATATTTTGTGTGGGGATTTGTGTATGCATATCTTTTAAATCCTGCTATGGTGTTTTTTGAAAGGCTTATCAGCTCAAAAAAAGACAGCTTAAGAGTAAAAAAATATAAAAGAGCAGGAATAATCGCGTTTTTATATCTTTTGATTGTGGGTTTAATAACTTTGTTTATTGTGGCGATTGTACCTACAATACGTGCAGGTATCAGTGATTTTATTGATAACATTCCCCGATATGCCGCAAATTTTGAAATATGGCTTGCCGACTTTACAAATTCGTTCGATCCGGCTATAACCCAGATGGTTGAGCAGTATGCGCACAGTATTTTTGAAACACTTTATAATTGGCTTACCGGTGTTATGGATATATCATCTATCGGAGATGCAGTATCATCTGCAGTCAGCGTTTCAACTCAGGTTGTATTAAGAGCGGTGTTCGGCATTGTGGTTTCGATTTATTATTTATACAGCAAAGACGGACTTGTTGAAGAAATTAAAAAGCTGTGCAGGGCACTGTTTTCTGAAAAAACTGCAAACGCAATTTATAGAAGCGGCCGCAAGATAAATGAGATTTTTCAAAAGTTTATTGTCGGCAGACTTTTGCAGTCTCTGATAATGTTTTTCTTGGGATTAGTCGTGCTTATTCCGCTCAGAGTTCCGCTTGCACCGCTTATCGCAATAATAATCGGTGTAACGAATATGATTCCGTATTTCGGCCCTTGGTTAGGTGCAATTCCGTGTGTTCTTCTTGCGTTGTTTATCGGAGGAGTGATACCTGCGGTAATAACGGTTTTATTTGCTGTGGGGGTTCAGATTTTAGATAACTTAATTATAGGACCGAAAATTATGTCATCTCAGGTAGGCATAAGTCCGCTTTTGGTTATTGCAGGTGTTACAATAGGCGGAAAGTTTGGCGGCGTTTTAGGAATGTTTTTGGGTGTTCCGCTGGTTGCTGTATTAAAAATGGTATTCTATGATAAATTCATAGAAAATAGGCTTGAAGAAAAAAATATTTGAAATTAATAAAAAAATACTTGCCAAACTGAATTTTGTATGATATAATTGCTCTGTTGCATACTGGAAAGTGTTGAAAGAGGTGAAACAGATGAAAGAAGGAATCCATCCTGATTATAAGCAGACAACCATTAAGTGTGCCTGCGGAGAGGTTATCGAAACGGGTTCTACCAGAGAGAATATCACGGTTGAAATTTGTTCGAAATGTCATCCGTTCTTCACTGGTAAACAGAAACTGGTTGATACCGGTGGTCGTGTTGAAAAGTTCAGAAAGAGATTTGGTATCAAAGAATAAGTCTCTTAGTTGTATAAGGGATGCTTTAGTATCCCTTATACATTTATTGCAATTACAATTTTAGGTTATGGATATATACGACTCTGACGGAGGTGTGAGTATGTTACTGGCGGTTCAAATTCTGCATGTTATTATTGCGCTTGTGCTGATTGTTGTTGTTTTATTCCAGTCAGGTAAATCAGCAGGCTTATCAGGTTCCATCGCCGGCGGTGCCGATACATTCTTTGGCAAGAACAAAGGCAGAACAATTGATGCAATATTGTCTAAGTGGACATCTGTTATTGCTATTCTGTTCCTTATAACGTCGATTGCGTTGTTCTTCCTGAATAAATAATTACGCATTAACATGAGATTTAGCCGTTCCGCATATTGCGGAATGGCTTTTGTTTTTGTTGCACATACTATTTTTGATTATATTAAAGGAGGTGTAAACAACATTACACAGAAAGAAAAAGTTTTAAATTTTTTAGAAGAGGCGGCGCTTGTTCCGCTTTTGTTTGATGAATTGGTAACGGTTTTGGGTGTTCCTGAAAACGAGACCGATGAATTAGCTGACATTTTAGAAGAACTGATGCGTGAAGGACTTGTTATTAAAACCAAGAAAAAACGCTTCGGTGCGGCAATAAAGCTTGGATATGTAAAGGGTAAATTTATAGGTACAGAGCGCGGCTTTGGTTTTGTTGAAAGAGCGGGCGAAGAGGATTTGTTTATTCCTCCTGACAGTACAAAAGGAGCTATGCACGGCGATTTGGTGCTTGCTAAAATAACCTCACAGGCAACTGAAAATAAAAGGCAGGAGGGGACGGTTGAGGTAGTATTAGAACGCGCAAAAACTGTACTTGTAGGCACATTTGAAAAGTATAAAGCATCGGGGTTTGTTGTGCTTGATGACAAGCGTATAGGTGTAGATTTGTTTATACCTGAAAATGAAACATTGGGCGCAAAACACGGCGATAAAGTTGTTGCCGAGATAGTTCGGATTGGTACAGGCAGAAATCCTGAAGGAAAGATTACAGAGGTTTTAGGTAATCGCCTAGATGTAGGTGTCGATGTTTTGGCAATAATAAGACAACACGGAATTGGCGAGAATTTTCCTGCAAAGGTTTTAAAAGAAGCAAAAGAAGTAAGCTCGGTATCCGTTTCGGATGAAGCGGAAAACAGGGCAGATTTTAAAGACCGTCTTATTTTTACCATTGACGGCGAAGATGCAAAAGACTTAGACGATGCCATCGAGATAGAAAAACTTTCAAATGGTAATTATCGTCTGGGTGTTCACATTGCAGATGTAGGACATTATGTGCCGCGCGGCAGTATGCTCGATAAAGAGGCATTTAACCGAGGTACGAGCGTCTATTTGGTTGACAGGGTAATCCCTATGCTGCCCGTTGAACTGTCTAACGGAATCTGTAGCTTGTCAGAGGGTAAAGAACGTCTGGCTCTTTCTGTTATTATGGAAATTGACCATAGCGGAAAGGTTTTAACGCACGAAATTTTAAAGAGTGTTATCTGCTCTAAAGCAAGAATGACATATAACAATGTTACTGCTATTTTAAATGGCGATAAAGAGCTTTCTGCCAAGTATTCGTTTTTGCTTGACAGCATTTTTATGATGCGCGAGCTTAAAGATATTTTGCGTAAAAAACGAATGGCAAGAGGAAGTATAGACTTTGATTTTCCTGAAGCGAAAATAAAGCTTGATGAAAACGGAAAGCCGATTGCTATTGAAAAATATGAGCATTCAGAATCGAATCACATAATTGAAGAATTTATGCTCGTATGTAACGAAACGGTAGCAGAAGATATGTTTTTCAGGGAAATGCCGTTTGTATATCGTGTGCACGAAGTACCGACAGAAGAAAAAATAAAAGACTTTGCCGAGTTTGCTGCGGCCTTTGGCTATTCAATAAAAAGAACGCAGGGCAAAATTCATCCTAAGGAGTTTCAAAAACTGTTAGGAGAGATAAAAGGAACACGCGAAGAACGAATCATAAGCACGGTAATGCTGCGTTCGTTAATGAAAGCACAATATTCTGCTGAAAATATGGGACATTTTGGTTTGGCGGCTAAATATTATTGCCACTTTACTTCGCCAATAAGAAGGTATCCTGACCTTGTAATTCACAGAATTATAGCAGATGTGATTTCGTCAAAAGAAGCGAACTCGGAAGAATTGATGCGTTTTGTAATTTCGGCAGCGGCACAGTCGAGCGAACGTGAGCTTAGTGCTATGGAGGCAGAGCGAGATACAGATGATTTAAAAAAAGCCGAATATATGTCAGAACGGCTGGGAGAGGTCTTTGACGGAGTTGTTTCATCGGTTACGTCGTTCGGAATGTTTGTTGAGCTTGATAATACAATAGAGGGCTTAGTGCGGATGACGGACTTGGATGACGATTATTATATTTTCGACGAGAAAAAGAGAATTTTAATAGGCGAGCATACGCACAGAATTTATCAGATAGGAGATTTGGTATCGGTTCAGGTTGCCCGTGCAGATAAAGAAAGCCGACGCATTGATTTTGTGTTGTATGATGAAAATAACGAGGGCGGTATTTTATATAAAAAATATTTGCTGTCTAAAAAAAGCACAAACAAAAAAACGAAACCGGCAAGGAAAAAAGCACCTGAAAAAAGATATTTAAAAAAGAAAAAGCGCAAAAGAAAATAACTGTTAAAAATGGCAAAACAATTTGTTTTGCCATTTTTTTGTATATAAAACTCAAAATCTTACACATAAATATAAGATTTTGGAAAGAAAGGCAAATAATAATATGCTAAGGCAGCAGAGTAGTTAGAAAATGCACATTGGTATAAGATTTTGCCTATTCCTTATGGCTTTTTAATGGGGTATAATATATAGTGCAAAGAAAGATGGTTGAATAGGAAATTTTAATTCCGAATCACAGCAGTTAAATTAACGAGAAAGGATTGTGATACTGTTGAAAAAATTATTTGCAATGGCAGTTGCTTTTGTGCTGCTGCTCACCTTTATTCCTGCATATGCAGAAGAAGCTGTCGTAACCAATATGGTAATTGACGGCGTAGAAGTAACATCAAGCGGAGATTTAACCGAGGCTGAAATGGCTGAGATAATTGCCGCAATTAAACAAGCGCAGCAAGAAGAAGCTGAGCCTGAAGAAGAAAAGACTACATATCCTGACGTGGCAGGAACAGAGTATGAAGAAGCCGCAAAGACTATGGAAAACCACAAGGTTATGATGGGCTATCCTGACGGAAGCTTCAGACCTTATGAAAACTTATCGAGAGCAGAGCTTGTTGTGGTTCTTTCAAGATTAATGTCTGTTGCACACGTTGCAAAAACTATGAAAGCTGAAAAAGTTTTTGATGACGTAAGTGATATACATTGGGCAGCGCGCGAAATTCAGTTGGTAAGTGATAAAGATGTTTTATCGGGTTATGGCGATAACACCTTCCATCCTGAAGAATATGTTACATATGCTCAGACTGCTAAAATGATGGTCGAAATGCTCGGCTATGGCGAGAATGCTGTTAAAAAGGGCGGTTACCCACTCGGATATTTGGTTATAGCGAACGAACTTGGTATCCCTGAGGGAACAAACTATAAAAATGACGAGCTTTTAACTCGCGGTATGGCTGCAAAGCTTTTGGCAAATGTGCTCTACATTCCTAAAACTGACGGAAAAATTTTAGCAGATACTATGAAAGAAATGTATTATTTCGTTTCGCCGCGCGGTGATGACAAAAACCCCGGTACAGAAGAAAAACCGTGGAAAACTGCTGAAATGGCAGGTAAAACTGCAACCGCCGGTACAACCGTAATTTTTGAAGACGGCGAATATAATGAAACTAATATAACTACTGTTAAAAACAGCGGTGAAAAGGGCGCACCTATTACATTTAAGGCTCGTAACAAACAAAAAGCGGTTCTTAAGTATTGCGGCGACAAGTTAGTTGCAAAGCAAAAGTTCACTATGAAGAACGTAAGCTATATTAATGTAAGAGACCTTTCGTTTACTCAGGAAAAGAAAGCAACCGACAGCACACAGTCGGCAACAGCTGATATTTTCCTTAATGCGTCCAGCTCAAGCCATCTTGAATTTACAGGAAATAAATTCTGGAACATATACGAAGAAGGCATAAAGCTTACATATGTTGACAGATTCTTACTTGAAGATAACGAAGTAATCGAATCTGACCACGAGGGCTTTGACGTATTCTGTTCATCAAATGGTATCGTTCGCAATAACCGCTGGATAAACTGCGGTCGTGTATCTTATATGAACAAGGGTAACTCTTATAACAATCTTGTTTATAACAATTACGCTTATTATAACATTACATTAACCGGAGCAAGTAACCATGCAATGGGTATAGGCGGTTCATCTAACAGCCAGAGCCCGAGAGATATTGGCAAGGGCACAGGCTGGGAGGCATATAACTGCGTTTACTTTAACAACGTAATTATTTCAGAAGTTCCGGGCGGTCTTCCGATAGGACTTTATTTTACAGGCTGCCGCGACTGCCACGCATATAACAACATTGTAGTTGGTGCAAAGCAGGCGGTTCAGACCCGTGCGACCCTCGGCTTATCAAAAGGCTGGGAATGGGACCCGCCGGTTGTAAGACCAGTACTTAAGAATAACATTTTTGTTAACTGCGAAACAGGTGTTTATTTCTGGGAAGAGGTTGAGGACCCCGATTTTTCAAACAACATCTATTACAATGTTATAAATAACGCAGATAAAAATGCAATCAATGAAAATCCGAGATTTGTTGACTTATATACAGACTGGAATCTGCTGGCTGACAGTAAGGCTATAGATGCAGGTGTAGAAATTCCTGATTCAATCCCCGGATTTGACAGACCGTATAACGGCGAGGCTGTTGTAGAAGCCATCGAAATTCCGAAGGTTGACTTTAACGGCAATCCGCGTACAGGTAAGTGGGACTTAGGTATTTATAACGTTGACTAAATAAGAAAGAGAGTGGCTTATGAAAAAATTACTTTCGCTTTTTATAATTTTATGCATTGCCTGTTCTTTTCCTGTTGCAGCATTAGCGGCAGACGATAAAGCAAGCGCAGAGCAGGCAGTTAGCGCACTTGCTGACTTGGGTTTAATGCAGGGTGACGAAAACGGTGATTTAAAAGGTGATAAAAGAGTTACAAGAGCTGAGTTTGTTACCTTATTATCACGTATGATATCAGATTATACACCGGTTGTTAAAAATAGCTTTAGCGATGTTGATGAAGCACATTGGGCAGCCGGCTGCATAGGTTATTTTACCGAAAAGGGTGTTATTGACGGCTTTGATGACGGACGTTTCGGTCCGTCTGATTCGGTTAATTTAACTCAGGCGGTTAAAATAGTTTTAGAAGAATTGGGCTTAGCTGATGACAGCTTTGCATATCCTGACGATTATCTTTTAACAGGTGCTAAAAGCGGTCTTACAGTAGGCGTAGACGTAAAGCCCGAGGCAACGCTTAACAGAAACGAAACAGCTGCACTTCTTTTAAATGCGTTATACGCAGAAGATAAAGCCGGCAATATGATGATTGATAACGTAGACAAAAAGCTCTACTATGTATCTAAAGACGGTTCAGACAGTGCAGACGGTTCTTATAAAGCTCCGTGGAAAACATTAGCTAAAGCGGCTGAAAGTGTCAGCGGAGAAGCGATTGTATATATAGCAAAGGGCGAGTATGAAGAAACAGCAGCTACTGTTTTTGAAAAGGGCGGTGAATCAGCTGAAAAACCGTTAATTGTTAAGGCTGCATTCGGTGCAGATGTAAAGGTTTCTTATGCTGAATCTGAAGACAGCAACGTTAAGGTTTTAGCAGGTGCTGATAATGTTGTTTTAAAGAGCATCAACTTTGTTTCGAACGCAAAAGAAGAGGCTGAAGATGAAGCTTGCATTCCTTTTGTAAAAAGCGAAGCTAACGGCTTTGGATTTATGTATAACACCGTAAACGGTGCAGATTGCGCAGTCGAGATTGAAAAATCAGAGAACGCATTTGTTTTAAACAATACATTTAACGGCGGACATAACGCAATTTCAATGAAAAATACTTTAAATGCAAAGGTTTCTGATAATGTTTTAAATAATCAGACCGAAACTGCTCTTATTGTATGCTGCGGTTCTAAAAATGCACAGATAAGCAATAACAAAATTAACGCAGATAAAACTCTTTTAAATGCAGCCATTGCTTTGGGTGACGACGAAGGTGCATTTAACTGCGTTTTATGGAACAATGCAATTTATTCTGATGACGATATGACCGCGCCGGGACTTATTTATACCAATACAGCAGATTGCTATTTCTATAACAACATTGTTTACGGAATGGCAGGCGGTATTGCATTTGAAGGTGCCAATAAAAAACCTGTTTTAAGAAATAACATATTTACAAACTGCGGCGGCTCGGCATACATTCTTAATGATAATGTTACACTCGATTCTGACTACAACTGCTATCACGAAGCATATCCTGAAATAAAAGAAAAGAACAGCAAATTTGCAAATCCGCATTTTATAAGCGCAGGCGACAACTGGAAACTGATTTCGTTCAGCCCTGCAAGAGATACAGGTGTTGTACTTAATAACGAAATCATCGGATTCGGCGGCGAAAAAATGCTTATTGATTTAAGTGATATTGACGGCGATGCTCGTGGCGATGTATGGAGTATGGGTATTTACAGCACAGCATCTAAGGTGGGTGTTGAAGAAGATATCTCTATTGATTCGCTTGTAGAAGAACGTAAACCGTTTGTAGAGTTTGACTTTGAAGATGGTGTTGGTAAATTTATAAACAACGGCGGCAGCTGGGAAACTGTTGACGGTGTTTATCATCAGACATCGGTAGCAGCAGCAAGCTACAGAACTGTTTATACCGGCGGAGCAGATTGGAAAAACTATGAAGTATCGATTGATATTAAATCTCCGTCATCTGTTTCAGGTAACGCATCAGGTCTTTTATTCCGTTGCGATACTGAAATGGAAAATATGTATTCTTTAAGATTCTTAGCTAACAATCAGATTGAGTTTGTAAGATGGCTCGATAATACATTTGGAAGAATTAAAGTTTGGGAATATGCTTATCAGCCTGAAACCTTCTATAACTTCAGAGTTAAAGCAAACGGTAACACAATGACCTTCTATATTAACGACGAACTGTTAGGAGAGGTTGTTGACGATACATTTGATAAGGGTTCGGTAGGATGCTATTCGTACAGAGAACCTAACGAATATGACAACATTAAAATTTACACAATTCAATAAGAGGTGAAATGATGAAAAAAGCATTAGCTGTATGCTTGGCTTTCTGCATCGTGTTGTCTGTATTGATTCCGATGGGTATTGCTGTCAAAGCCGAAACACAAATGTCGCAGGCAGAAACGATACTTTATGAAGATTTTGAAACTGCAACTTTGGCAGATAGCATTTATGACGAAAACGGAAATTATAACACTAATAATGATATAGGTGGTTTTAATGGCTGGCAGGACGGAACGAAAAACAAAAATCCGTTAAAGCCATATGACACCAACAGGGTTGTTAATGTTGCAAAAATCGTAGATGAAGGAGAAAATAAAGCCGGCAGTTTTATTTATACAAAAGCCGGCTCAGAATCTAACGATAATTTGCAGTATTATATCAAAAAATCAACTCTCAAGGCTGTCAGCACAGGAATTGTTGTTGTTAAAATGCGTGTAAAGCCTACTGCACAGGCAGGAATGCTGCTTGTAAATTTAAGTGGTGCAGCAGCACAGGCATCTCCATACATAACCTTTTGGCTTGATAAAAAACGCATGGCAGGCGATATTGTTTCTACTGCTAATGGTTCACTTACCACCATGCAAGAAAATATGTGGACTGATTATGAGATACATATTAATTTTGACAGCCGTACAGCAAAAATATATGCAGGCGAAGAGGAAATTAAAAATACAAAAACAGCCCTTCCTTCTTCGCTTACGCAAATAACTTCCGTTTCTATCGGCTTGCATAGAACTCAGGGAGCATGGGCAGCAGGACATGGTTGGTTGGTTGATAACATCGAGGTTGTTGCAATTCCAAGGTCTGACGCAGTTATAGTTCCTACCGACGAGCTTCTTACAAATAAAGCAAAACTTATATTTAACAACGAACCTGAAAGTCTAAGTACAGAAAACATAAGCATTAAAGCAGAAAGCGGAGTTGTTAGGGCATCTGCTGTCGAGGCGGTATCGGGTGATGGTAAATCATTTGTTGTAACCTTTCCTAAAAATCTAACGCCTCAGACAGATTATACGGTAATTTTAGACGGAATTACCGATAAATACGGAGGCAGTCTGACAAATAAAGAAATTACATATACTACCCCGGCAACGGGAAATATTTACTATGTTTCTCCGAACGGAAACGATAAAAATGCAGGAACAAAAGCTGCTCCGTGGAAAACTGCATACCATGCTGCTAAAAAAGCTGCAGCAGGCGATACGGTAATTTTTGAAGACGGAATATACAGAGAAACTGAATATACTGTCGTCGAAAATAACGGTACAGCAGGCAAGCCTATTACATTTAAGGCACAAAATCCTCACAAGGCAATAATTTTTTACGGTGAAAACTGCAGAACAAGACAAAAATTCAGAATTCACGACAAGCAATATATAAATATAAGAGATTTGTACTTTACTCAAGAGAGCACGTCACTTTATGAAGACGGTGCTACGCTTGAAACCGCAGCAACTTCTGATATATTTATTAACGTAATCAGATCGAGCTACTGTGAGGTTACAGGCAATAAAATTGTAAAGGCATTTGAAGAGGGCATAAAGGGGTATTGTTCAAACTCAATTACCATTGCAAACAACGAGATATACGATATGAATCATGAGGGTATTGACTTGTTTGCGGTAATAAATCCTGATGTTTGCGCAAATAAGGTTATAAACTTCGGCCGTGATGCCTTTATGATAAAGGGTAATTCGGCAAACTGCCGTATTTATAATAACTATGCCCATAACGATAAAATGGTAACAACCGGTACAGCCTTTGATATAGGCGGTTCATCTGACGGAACAAGCCCTATATGTACCAAAGAGAATATTGGATTCGAAAACCATAACAGTATATTTTATAATAATGTTGTGTATGCAATTGATATTGACGGAACACCGAGTATAGGTGCAGGCTTCAGCTTTTTGGGAGCTAAAGACTGTCATTGCTATAATAATACGGTTGCAGGAACACGATATGGCATACGTTTTCAAGTTCCTACAGACAGCGACTGGCAGTGGTGGCCAAACTCTGTAAATCCGACAATTAAAAACAACATTTTAGCAAATATTCAATACACATACAGTGATAACAGCGGTGATATAAAGCCTAATCCTGAAAATGTTATAAGAGATTACAATTTGTTTTATAATTGCAGCTTTAACAGCGAATACAAAGCAACTGACGAGCCGAACAGTATAGTTTTAAGCTCATCAGATGATTTGTTTGCAGCTTATGGCACAGATTTCAGAATAAAGCTTAATTCAAAAGCTAAAGGGGTAGGCACAGCACTTGCTGACACCTATCCCGGATTTATAGGATATGCCGAGGAAGACAGAACAAGCCCAAACGGCAGCTATTATAAAGACTTTGAATATGACCCGAATAGAGTTATAGATGTAAAAATTGATTTAATCGATTATAACGGCAATGAAAGAACGGCTTGGGATATTGGTGCATATGCAGCCGGTGACTGCATAAAAGAAATTTATGCGTCGCAATATGATACCGTAAGCGGTTTGCCGGAGGGATATTCGTGGGAATATTCAACGCAATATACAGGTGAACAGATAATAACAGGAACAGATGCAAACGGCAGTCAGGCTAAATGTCTCCTTAAAGTAGGTACAAACGGTGTTTATGTTGCAGAAGATATTAAATATAAAAAAGCATACGACACCGCAGTTTTAGCTAACGGCATTGACGGCAAAACAACAGTTTTGCTTAAAATGACAGACCAAAGTACAAAAGAATTTGCTGTAAACTATGACCTTAATGCTAACAAATCCGGAGTTTATAAAGTTTTAGGAACTATCGACGGATTTAGCGAAAAAATTCCGGTTATAGTTACTGTGGCAGCCGAAGAAGAAAATAAAATTTTAGAAACCTATAAAGATGCGCGTGTTATATTAGAAGACGGCACGTGGGTGGATACAAGCAAGCTTGGTTGCCAGTATCACGATGTAATCACAAGCAAAGCACTTGTGCATTATGCTGTGTATGTCGGCGAATTTTCTGAAAAATTTGCTTGTACGATGGATTATCCCGAAGGTATGCTTACGGGAAACTATGGCTCGGCATCAGAAGGTGACTATTATCTTTCGGTCGGCAGCAGCTTTATAAACAGCGAAAATGTTCAAATCGAAAAAGACGGAGAAAGCAGCGTTTTAAAAATCGGTCCTCAAAAGCTTGATTATGGTGTTAAAGCCGTATTTAACAATACAGAAAATACAACAGTTCAAAAAGCCTCGTTTAAAATTAAAATGAAAAACATTACCGAGCATTTTGCAGAGACGGGAACAATAAATTCCATTCCGTATCATGTTGCAGTTAAAGGTGCAGACGGAAATTATTTAAGCGAGCTGTATTTCAGACTTTACTTTAGCACGAACGGATTTGAAAAACTTACGGTAGGGCCTCATTTGCGCGGCGGAACATATCCGAATAAAGAAAAAGAGCTTAAAAATGAAGACGGCAGCAGTATCGTAACGTTTACTCAGACCGATGGCGAAGGGTCGGCGCGTTTTGGCGAAACCGACTGGATTACTATAAGTGTTACAGAAAATGCAGACCAAACTTATGATGTGTTTCTAAATGATAAATTGGTGATAAGTGCGCAAACTTATTATCTTAACTCAAACAATGTTGTAATGAGCAGACTGCCGATAAAAGAAATAGATTTTCGTAAAAGATTACCGGCAACCGACCCGGGAAATGTGAAAAATGACTCTACAGCATATATGCATATTGATGATATTACATTATATCAATATTCACGAATTGCAGAAGATTTAAAGGCTGCGCCTGATGTGGCTGTGCCGGTTGGTTCAGATGCTGCTTTAAAAACCGTTTATTTAAAAATGACAGACGGAACGATAAAAGGCTTTGATGCAGAAATTTCTGCGCTGGATACAAGCAAGGTAAAAAGTCAGATTATATCAGGCAGAATTGACGGTGTTAATCAATTGCTCGATTTAAAGGCTGTTGTTTGCAATTATGTTGTTGATAGCTTAAGCTTTAGCGAATCGGCAGATAAGTTAAGTGCAGCCGCACGTATACGAAAATTAACAGATAAGGGCAATGCTACAGCGATTATTGCAATTTATAACAATGAAAATGTTATGCAGTCGTGTCAGAGTGTTTCGCTTAGTCAAATGCAGATAAACGAGGCAAAAGATATATCGGTATTACTGGATGTTTCTGATGGATATGATGAAAACGGCAGTTATGCAATAGTTTACATCTGGGAATATGATAAAATTCAGCCAATTGATATTGCAAACCGATTTGAGTTTTAAAATTTTGCTCAGCAAAACCAAAATATAAAAGGTTAGACTGAATGAGAGGAGAAAGTCTATGAAAAAGACAATGGCATTACTTTTAGTGTTCTGCGTTATGTTTTCTACACTTGTTCCTGCAACAATTGCAGGTGCAGAAGAAGAGATGAAGCAGACCAGAGTTATCTTCTCGGAAGACTTTGAAAGTGCAGTTCTGGAAGATAATATTTACTCCGATACAAATGAAGATGGTGTAATTGACGACAAAGACAACTTAAACACTAACAACGATATCGGTGGTTTTAACGGCTGGGGAGAATACGGAAGTAAAAACCCGCAAAGACCATATAATGGAAATACTAATGTAGTTGTTGCAAAAATGTATGAAGATGAGGGTAATAAGGCAGGTAGCTTTATTTATAAATCTGTTCCGCAACCGGATCCAAACGGTAAATACTCTTCTGTAGCATATGATGTTCGTAAAGAAACTACAGAAGCGGTTTCAAGCGGTCTTGTTATCTTTAAAATGAAAGCAAAGCCGACTGCTAATGCAGGTATATTGTGCTTTAACTTAAGCGGCGATAACGCAACAGCTGATGACTACACAACACTTGATGCAAAAACACAGCGTGTTGGAGGTTCGGGTGGTGTAGATACCGGTTCGGGCAAACCGGTTTTGGCTATGCAGCCGGATGTGTGGACAGAATATGAATTCTGGATTAATTTTGATGCTAAAAAAATAAGACTGTTTGTAAACGGCGATGAAATAAGCAACTCAAAAACAATGCCTACAGGGCTTGATAAAGTAAGCAGAGTGGCAATTGGTCTGCATCGTTATCAGGGTGCTTGGGCAGCAGATGCAGGCTGGTCAATTGACGATATTGAAATTATCGCAGTTGCTCCTTTAGATGCTCGTATGACACCAACGGATGACGGTGATCTTTACAAATCAAAGCTTACATTTAACAATAGCCCGGTTGACGGAATTGAAGCTTCAAATATAAAGATTGATGTTGATGGTTCAGACTTTACCGCAACTTCTATCGAACCTGTAGCAGGCGATGAAAAAACATATATCGTAACCTTCCCGACAGAACTTGCACCGGGATTTGTTGAATATCCTGTTACCTTAAACGGATTTGCAGATATGTACGGCAGCTCATTTGATGACAAAGCCGTAACATATACAACTCGTGCAAAACGGTATGAAATTTCTGATCCTGTATTCTATACAGGCTATGATACTGATGAAAAGTTGGATGTATTATCATTCTGTGAAAACGGAACATTTACTGTTGAGTACAAGATTAAAAACGAACTTGCTGATGAACTTAATGCAGATATTATCTTAGTTCACAAGCGTGGAGAAGAAATCGTAAAAGCGGTTGCAGCTGATGCTAATGTTGCCGGCGAAACAAGAGACAACCTTGTAACAGCTTCTGTTGAAGTTGCCGGCTATACAGCAACCGATAAGCTTGAAGCATATATCTGGGACAGCGTTACAGGTATGGAAGCTTATATGCCGGTATTTACCTTAAATAGCTCAGCAATCGAAAGCGAAAGCGATTTTGTTAAAGAATCTGCTATTGCTGACTTTAAAATGAATGCGGCTGTTGATTTCGCAAACGAAAGTATGGTTTTAACAGGTGCGGCAGATAGCTTATGCGAAGTTGCTGCATTGGTATTTGACCCGGGTTATAAATTAAGCGACCTGACTATTGAAAACTTCGATGCTGCAGTTTCGAGCATTGCTCAAAAAGCAACTGATGAAGAAGGTAACTATTCATTCGCTTGTAAAATTTCTGATCCTCAGGACGGAAAAGAGTATTTTGCTGCAGCCGGTGCAGACAGCAAAACTGTATCAGACAGCGCGTTGTTCTTTGTAATGACAACTGTAAACAATGCAGTAAGCACAACAAGCAGCGCAACAGCAGAACAGCTTATGGATTTGTTAAGTGGCAAAACTCAGCTTTCCGGCAATATTCCGCTTAATGATGTGTTGCAGATGGATATGAGTGTTTATGATACACTTACACATAAAAACGAGGTTTGCGAAGCTTTAGCAGCAGCTGCTGTTACAGATGTTGATTCAATAAGAACATCATTTGCAAACATCGTAGCAACACAAAGAGCTAAAGAAGACCGCATAAATGCACTTCTTGCAAGAATTAACGATGCTCTGTGGAGCGAAATTGCTGATATTTTAGAAGAAGACTTAGAGGGCGAAAATGATTTAGATTTACCTTGGGAAGAAAGCTATGCTGACATCGAAGATGATGAAGATATGCTTACCGATTTCTATAAAAGATTAGCATCTGACTATACATTTAAAACTTATTTAGAGCTTAAAGAAGCATTCGAAGACGAAGCTAAAAACGTTTACGATGATGACGACGACTATAGCTACGGCGGAGGCGGTGGCGGCGGTGGCAGCACCGGCGGCAAAAGCAAAGACAAGTTTGGTTACAGCTCAGATATGACGAGTATAGGACAATTAACACCTATCGTTGAAGAAAAAGCAGAAGTAAAAAGAATAACAGACTTTAGCGATATTGCTCATGTTGCATGGGCGCAGGAGAGTATTAAAGCTTTAGCCGAAGAGGGCATTATTGCAGGTGTTGGCGGCGGTAAGTTTGCTCCTGATGCAAAGGTAACCCGTGAACAGTTTATAAAAATGATTGTTTTGGCATTTGACCTTCATGATGCTAAAGCAACAACCGATAAATTTATTGACGTTTCGTCAGGAACATGGTTCAGATCTTATGTAGCAAGTGCAGTAGAGCGCGGCATCGTTTACGGGGTAGACGAGGAACACTTTGGTGTAGGTAAAGAAATTACCCGTGCAGAAATGGCTACAATCCTTGTAAGAGCAGCCGAGGCTGCAGGTAAAGAAATACCGGCAGGAAGCACTTTGGAATATGCAGATAATGCACAGATTCCCGGTTATGCATCAGACAGCATTTCAAAGCTTACAAAAGCAGGAATTATGTCGGGTGTAGGAGATAACGTGTTTGCGCCATATGACAAAGCAACTCGCGCAATGGCGGCTAAAGTAATTTATATGCTGAGGGGGGCGTTTTAATGAAAAAGATACTGTCACTTTTGATAGCATTATGCTTAATCTGCTCTATCGTACAGATGCCGGTAATTGCAGAAGAAGATGTTGCTATTGTAAATCCTGAATCAGCTGATACTTTAGAGGCTTTGGGAATAATCGAAGGCTTTGGCGGAGACCTTATGCTTGATAAGGTTCTTACAAGAGCCGAATTTGTATCGATGTTAGTAAGAATGCTTAACGCAGATACTTCTAACAAAACAGTTTATTTTGAAGATGTAAATGCAAGTCACTGGGCAGTTGGCGCAGTTGGTGCAGCCTGCACAATGGGTATTGTTACAGGCGTTGACGATAAACATTTTGCTCCTGACGAGCCGCTTGCCTATGAAGAAGCAATAAAAATGCTGGTTGTAACATTAGGCTACGGACCGGCGGCATTAAGAAAAGGCGGTTATCCGGTCGGTTATCTTACCGTTGCACAGCAGATTGGCTTGCTTAACGGTATTGATGCAAAAGCGGGCTTGCTTGTAAAGCGTGCTTTAGCGGCAGATATAATTTTTAATGCACTTGATACAAATATCGTAAAAGAACAAGTTATCAGTGACGACGATATTATCGGTAAAGTGTCTGATGGTAAAACTCTTCTTCGCGAAAAAATGAATGTTTTAAAAGGAACAGGTATTGTTACCGCTAACGAAGTAACCGGTCTTTCGGTTGCAGGCGGTGTATCTAAGGGTATGATAAAAATAGATGATACTCTGTTTTATGTAGGTGAAACTAATGCGGCAGAGCTTTTAGGTTACGATGTTACATACTATGCTGATTTAGATTCGGCTGACGAAGCTCCTTATAATCTTCTTTACATTAGAATTAATGAAAGAGAAAACGAGGTTATAAAAATTTCGGCAGAGGATATTCTTCCTACAACTACAACAACCTGTGTTTACTATGTTGATGAAGACAACGACGAAGAAAGCTACGAGGTTTTGCCTTATGCCGATATGATTTATAACGGCGCAGGTACAGGTGGTTTTAAAGCAAGTGATTTAATACCGGAATATGGCACATTAACTCTTGTTGACAACAACAGAGACGGAGTTGCAGATGTTCTTTTTGTTGACGAATATGAAACAATTATTGTCGGCAAGCTTATGAAAGATACATATACTGCATATGACCGTGACAATATGAAAAAGCTTGTAGAGCTTGACCCCGATAGCGACGATTATTCGTTTATAATCTTTAAAAATGGCGAAGAAGCCGAGTTTAAAGTGGTAAAAGAAGATACCGTTCTTACTGTTGCGACAAGTGCTAATACAAAGGGCCGCAAAAAGATTACTGTAATGGTTTCTGATAAAACAGTAAGCGGTGTTTTAGATGCAATAGATGAAGAGTACATCTATATTGATGGTGAGGAATATGAAGTACTCAGCTCACGTCTGGGCGATGTAAGTGCACATTTGGGCAGCGAGGTTAAGGCTTATATCGACAGCTTCGGAAGAGTGGTTAGCATAGACGAGGGAGCGGCAATAAGCTACTCCTATGGATATTTAATTGCTGCAGATACTCCCGAAGATGGTGGTATTGATTCTAACATTACCTTAAAAATTCTTACAGATAAAAGTGCGGTTACTGTATTTAAGTGTGCTAAAGAGGTTACATTAGATGGAGGAACCAAGGTAGAGCCTGAAGATTTGCCGACAAAGCTTGCAAATACAACAAGAGCTCAGGGTGCAGGTATCGAGCAGTTAATTCGTTATCGTTTAAACAGCAAAAAAGAAGTTTGCGCAATAGATACTGTTGCATCTGGAAGCGGCGGTAACGGCGACAGCTTATCTTTAGATGTTCCCAGAACAACCCAAACTATGGAAATAGTTGGTGCAACTAATGCTAACTCAAGAAGATATATGAGTGGAGTGCTGGGCGACACTAAAAATGATATCTTGGTTGATGATGATGTAATTATCTTCCGCATCCCACCGTTAGTTGAAGAAAAAGTTGATGATGGTACGGGGAACCAGGTAAGTGTTTATTATACCAATATGGACGATGCAAGATACAGCACCGTTGGTAAAGGCTTTTTGAAGAACTCAAGCTATTACGATGCCGAAGGCTATGATTACGACGAAGATTTGAGCGTTAAAGCAATGGTAATAAGAGTTCCTGTAAAACAGGCCATGACAGATGGTAACAGAATTACAATAGTAGAAAAGGTTGTTCAAACAGTTGTTAACGGCGAGCTTATATACAAGCTGACAGGTTACTGTAACGGAAGCTATGTTACAGCCTATACAGACAGTAAAAGTTGTGTAAGCTACAGCAGCGGTAATCTTTATCAGCCGGGCGATATGTTAAGATACAGCTTAGACGAGATAACAGAACAAATCGCAGACAGTCAGGAGCCGTATATGACAGGTGCACTCAAGGGCGCTCCTACATTCCCGACTAAGAGCGGTGAATATGGTTCAAATACCGGCAAGTTCTTTGTAACCGGTAAAATACATTACGGTTCTATTATCTATAAAAATGGTCTTAACATGATTTTAGATACAACTCCTGAAAAGGACGATGACGTAGCTACCAGTTGTCAGCCGTTCTTGCTTGTATCATCTACAAGATATTACGTTGTAAGCGAAGCAAGAGGAACAGTTACAAAGGTTGCAGAAGCAGACCTTGAAAAATACATCTACGGCAGAGGAGAAGACGCAAAGGTTGCTGTTATAGCAGAAAGCGGTTCACCGAAGGATGTAGTAATTTATGTACACTAATTAACTAAAAAGTAAGTCAATAAACCTTCTCATTCATAAAGGCAGTTGCACAATTACGTGCAGCTGCCTTTTTATAAGCATAAAAAATGGGCTGTCTCAATAATCATTTTTATGAATATTTATGTACGTGTATTGTAGGGAACGCATTAATGCGTTCCGCGGAATGGATAAATCCATTCCCTACAACCAAACGATGCATAATTATTCGCCGTATTGATTGTTGAGACAGCCGCCTTTTTGTTATTTAACTATATCAACCTCTACATCATTGCACAGAGGTTTAAATGTTCTGTCTTCCATTATCATAAGCTTGCATATATCAGCATTGCTGTTAGTGTAGCTTATGCTGTTTGCTCCGGCTTGCGGATTTTTAACAGATATTAACTCTACCATTTTACCGCTGTCTGAATACAGTGCGGCAAACAGTTTTATATTGTTTGCGCTTACTCCTGCCAGATTAAAGCTTATGGTATTATTCGAAGCTTCGGCATCAGATATTGCAAAATCTACCTCTTCCGGCGGATTCGGCAGAGTAGAAATGCCGATTTCTGCTACACAGTCATTTTCAAACGAGAAGGTCACATAATATGTTATATCCGGTGCGAGCGAGTAGTAATAATCACCGTTTTCGTCGCGTGAGCGTGACATATAGTTGCCGTCTTCGTCATAAACTGACGGGGAATACATAAACTCAGGATATGTTATATAGGTTCTGCCCTGTGCATCAGCAGGCTGTGTAAACTCGATAGTTACGTCCTTATATCTTTTATATGTATTACCGTCATGAAGCTTTACGGGAATTTTAACTGTGTTATATCTTGCCTCTATGGTGTCTTGCATACCTACAGTTACGGTTTTTTCTGCGCCGTAAATTTTTTCTGCTTCGCTATCTTCGCTGCCTAAGGTTATAAACGGCTTAATGGTGTAGGTTTTGCCTTTTTCTAACAAACTGGTAGCAATAGTTTCGTATGCTTTATCGGTATAATATTTATCTACATATCTGATTATTTCAGATTTTGTGATACCTGCATCATTAGTATATTCTATACCGAATTCAAGCTCGTATACTTCGTACGGAGCTGTCACATAGCACTCAATTACAGGGCAACCCCAGCTTGCGTCATAATAAACATCAATTAATTCTGTACCAAGCTTTGCCTGCGTGGTTGATTTTTCGAGAGCAAATTTTGCCTTTGGTGCAGCCCATTCTTCATAACCCTTAAGAGGCTCGGTTATTATAAAAGATTTTCCTGCTTCGAGTTCAAACAGTGAGCGTCCGTCGAAAGCATATGTCCATTCGCCGTTTAAGTATATAAGTATATCGGTGTTGCACATTTCGGGTGTTATTACGCGATACAGAGCAGTTTCGGGAATGTCAACCTCGAATATATTAACATTTTCGTCGGTTGTATATTCAGTTCCTAAATTAAGTGTTGCTGTTTCGGCTTTTGTAATTACAAGCTCCATATCCTCGCCCGGAACGAGAAGATACTGTGTGCCTGCTTTTCCTGAAAAATATGCATCTGTGCCGACCGGAATAGCCAGATAAGATTCTTCGCTTGACGAAACTTCTATCTCTATGGTGTTATCAGCATAAGCACCGCCGCCTGACGCGCTGCCTGCTAAAAGCTCGATGTCTGCATAATTTTCTTCTGTGTCTTGTCTTGGGATTAATTCAATATTTGCGCTATTATCGCCTGAGTTGTCGTAGCCTTCGGGAATGTCAGATTCAGCAGAGCCTGAGCCGTCATTTTCGGGAACAGAAGGCATAGGAATTACAATAGTTGCACCGCCGCCTGTGCTGCCATCGTCACCGCTTGCAGAGCCGCCTTCACTGCCTTCATCGCCGTTTCCGGTTACCGGTCTGCCCATTCCGCCGGTTCCGCCACTGCCGCTGTTTGGGTCTTCGGATTCACCGTTGTTTTCGCCATCACCCTCGTCATCTGCGGGCAATATTTTGCTTATTTTATAAAGACCGTCTTCGGGAGCGGTAAAGTTATAGTAAAAATCTGCCGATACGGTTTTGTTTGTTTCTAATTCTATATCCTGAACAGCAACCGAAACAAGAATAATCTCCATCTGACAAGATTCATCGTTATCATAGGTACACTTAATTTCTAACGGCTCTCCTGCTTCGATATATACCAATGTCTTTGTGTAACTGTATTTGCTTACATAAAAGGATTTTTCGCCTAAAGCAGCCACAATTGAGCTGTAATTATAATCGTAAACTTTTTGCATAGACAGCTCGTAATAGCCGCTTACATCGGCTGTGCAGTATACATAGGTAGGCTTGTTATTGCCTGCTATATCAACTGTGCCGTTGTCTTTTATATATGGGGTGGTTACTCTAATATCGTTTGTATAACCGTCGCCCGACCATGTGTAATGAGTGCCTCGTAAGGTGATATATACAGGAATATTCTTTTTAAGCTCAACTGTTACATAGTTAAAGTCTGAATCGTCGGTTTCGTAAAGAACCTCATCGTCTGTATAGATTTTTATTTCGTTACAGAAGCATCTGTCGCTTGTAAATTTATACAATCCGTCTTCTTCGGGAGTGAATGAAAATGCATATGTTTTTCCTGATACCCATTCAAAATATGATTCTACATCATATGTAAGAGCAACAGGGGCAGGGGGAGCATATTTTGAAACGCTTATCTCTGCCGCATCGCTCATTAAGATGAGCAACCAGTCACCCTTTTCCATTTCGCGTGTTTCGCATGCAAGTTTGCTGCCATCATCATTTACAAAATCGTAACTATCGCATTTTGAAAAATCAAATTCGTAAGTATCGGTTTCGGGTGCACAAAAAGCAATGTAGTAATAGTAATTTCCGTAACGCGGATATTGTTTAGACGGTGTTACGGGAGTATCAAGACTCATTGTTTCGATAAATTCGGCATTTAATGTAAATTCCTCGTCGATAACCTCTGCTACAGTGCTTTCATTACTAACTTCTACATAATAGTTTCCTGACGGAAGCACATATGAGGTTTCGTAAATGCTTAAATAATATGTGTCTTCGTCACTTTGCAATACTGCATGCATTCCTGAGCCTTCTAGGGTGATGTATGCCGGTTGCTCCACGTTTAAATAAAAATATTTTGACGCATCCTGACCGATATAATAGCTTGTACCATATTCAAGCTCGTCAGGGACTGTGTATGTAACCGAAAGGTCGTATTCACCCCTCATATCGGCAGTATCTAAATAGTAAGTGCCGGGGAAGAGCGGCTCTTCAATTGCTTGCCCGTATATTGAGTTCTGTGAATTAAATATGTAATCACCATCGCTGTTATAAAGCTTAAAACTGCCGTATAACTCTTCGGGCTGTGAATATTCAAAAGAATACAAGCCGTCTTTAGAGACTGTGAACGAGCAAAGACCAATGTAGTCAGATACATTTATCAGCTTGTCTCCGTCAAGCGGATTTGTGGTTATAGTCGGCAGAATATTTGCAGCCGCAGGACCAAAGCTGATGGTGGTTGACAAATCGCTGCCGTCATATGTGCTTATTAAAAATGTAATGTTTTGCTTTGCAGTATAGTATTCATACTTATCTACATTGTAGTCGCGTGGATATGAACCTATTTTTATGTTATTATATTCGTCAGCGGCAGATATGCTGTAAAATCCTGCTGCGGCTGTTGTTACAGTAACTGCTGCACGGCTTTTACCTACTAAATCTAAAGTGCCGTTTGGCAGTTCGTCTAAATAAAAGTGAGGCATTCCGTCATCGCTGACAGTAAAGCTTTTTCTCACACCGTCATAGCAGGCATCCCACGGACAAGAGGTGGTGAACAAAACATATGCCTGATATGTTTCGCCTGCTAAAAGCTCTGAACTGCTGAAGGAGTAGGCATAGGTTCCGCTTGAATGCTGCATATCTTCTGAAATAGGAGTTGTACCTGTTCCTTCGTGATATACCGAAAGCCTGACACCACGGTTTTCGGTGTCGCTGTCGATATAATACGTTATGGTTATTATTCCGTCGGCTTCTGTTATGCTTTCTACCTCTGCAAAACAGCACGGACTTGCAAATACGGCTGTGGGCATTATGCTGAAAATGAGCATAAATACAATCAGCCACGATAATAAATGCTTTAGCTTTTTCATAATAGTTTAATCACCTTTCTTGGTATATAAATAGGTGTTTCGGATTTTTCCGCAACGTACAATATTATAACAAAATTAGCATTTTTAGTCAATAATTATTAAATAAAAAACCTTACACAAATATGTAAAATATTTGTGTAAGGTTTGTGTTATTCAATTAAACTGACAAGGTTTATTCGCACTCGATTTCGTTGCAAAGAGGATTTAAATTTTCATCCCACAAGAACAGCTTGCAGTTATATGCACCCGGTGCATTGTCAAATGTAATGCTGCCCGAAGCAAGAGGATTTTTAACAGGCTTAAGTTCTTTCATTTTTTCACCGTCATAAAGTGCGGCATATAACGTTGAATCGTTTGGAACAGTACCTGTGATGGTATAATCAACACCGTTTGATGTTTTTGAGCCGCTTATTATCGGCTTGTTTTTTGAAATTTTAAATTTTGCCTCAGGAATATACTCATCATCTGCATACTTGTCGCTGGTTGAAGCGGCTATATAGTATGTTCCTGCTTTAAGCTCAAATGTTACATTTTCTACGTTTTCGTATCTGACTAAATCAGTAACACTAATCCAGCTACTGTCATCATAAAAATAAGTAAAGCCTGTTCCGTAATAATTGCCCGCAGCATCCAGTAAATCCTCAGAAAAGTCCTCGAATTTATATTCACCGTCTTCTGTGATATTTATGCTGTAAAGCTTACATTTTTCGGTTGTTGTAACAAGAGAATCTAACCGGATTTCTGCTGTATCAACCTTGACGATGCTTGCGCTTATAGGATATTCAATTTCGTAATACGATGTCGAGCCTTCTTTAAAAAGAATTTCGTCGCCCGCATTTCCGCAGAAATATACAAAAGCTTCGCCTTCTGAGTTTTCGCAGCTGAAGGAGGTATCCTTATTGTTTTTAATAATAGGAGTAAAGAAATAACTGTATTCGCCTTCTTCTCTCCAGGTTGTTGCTTTATAAAATGCTTTTCCTGTAATTTTATATACTCCCGTTTCGGGCAAAATTACCGAGTAATATGAGTTATCTTCTATTTTAAAGCTGTTCATATCTGTTATAGGTTTTGTAGCAGCAGTTTCAAAGTTAAGTGTTGCTTTACAATTTTGGTTGCGGTTAACCTCAATCTTAATTTCAACAGGATTGTCTTTGTCTACATAAAAACTGCTCGATACATCAGCATTGCCGTCGTTGCCTGCCCAACCATAGAGTTTTCCTAATGATTCACCGTTTAAGTAGGCAAATATTTCGTAATAATCACAGTTAAGCTCTTTAAGCGTGAGTGAAAAATTATAATATCCTGCCTCGGTCGGAGTAAACCGATAAAGCTTTGTTGCAGAATCAGAAGGATATGAACAATCAATATCTGTTGTTTCGGTCAGATAAGTATATTTTTCTTCGACCGTTATTTGAATGTTGGCATCTTTTAAAGTTTCGGTTAAGCCTGTCTGACGAAAACGGATATATACGGTTTCGTTTTCGTCTAAATCAACATATTCAAAATCATAATCTTCGGTACCGCGCTCGCATAAAACTGCATCTTCGGTATATATTTTTACACTTATCCAATCATCAGAGTTAAAAATAATTTTATAGCTATCCTTTTTGGGAGCGGTAAAAGAATAGATTTGCTTGTTTCCGTCTGAAAGTGTTGCAGAAAGATTTTCACCAATGCTCAGAGTATCAGATTTTGGTGTATGCTTTGCTGCGGTAAAGTCGCTGCGTCTCCAAGAGAACAGTTTTGTTTCATCCTTTTTAAACTCGATGTATGCTAGACCTTCAAAGCTACCGTCGTCTACAGAAACAGAATTGGGGCAGAAGAATACATATTCTCCCGCTTCGGGTGCTTTTATTAAAGCATATTTTGTTTGCCATTCATCTGTGGAGGTTGCGTAAGAAAGAGCATCACCGATAGTTACTGTGGGAATGTCCTGCTTTGTAATAGAACCGCTTACACTTTCCTCCCAAGTAGACATACGAACTATATATTCTCCCTTAGGAAGCAGTAATTCGTCGTAGCTTGCCCAATATTCTATACCGCTTTCGATGTTGTAAAATACCATATCGCGTGATTCAAATGAGTCATAAATTAACGCATAGGTATCAAGTGTTAAGGTTTTGTGTATATAAGAGCCCGATATGGTTATTTCAGAGCCGAACTCCATAGCTTCTAATGCCTGATATGTTATGGTAGCGGCGGAACTGTCCTGTACCTGCAGATAATAAGTTCCGGGGTTTAAAAGTATTTCCATAGGTGTATATCGATCAATGGTGTTAATATTATTTCCGTTTTTATCATACAGACGAGCGAGGCTGTAGTTTGTGCTACCGTTAAGCTGTACTTTGTATACACCATATTTTGCGATGTCTATACGATAATAGTATTCAGTTTCGGTAAGGCCGTTAAAATCGTAAACAATATCTCCGCCTGACGGATTTTCTGTCTTTGGTGCTTCGGGCTCCATAGAAACAGGTGCAAATCTGAATTTGGTAGAAATGCTGTCAGAAGAATTGTATGTATCGCGTAATCTGATGGTAAAAAGCTCTTCTTGCCCTTCTTCTAAATACATAAGCTTATAATTTGAAAAATTGTTTCCGCCAATGCTGTTTAAAACGACATCAGAGCCGTATGAAAGGGGGTCGGTGTCAATATGGGTTTTTTCTAAGCAATACAGTCCTGTTTCGTTTGCCTTTATATGTATTGCCTTATCAGCGGTTTGGGTAATGACAATTTCGTCGCTTAATTCATCGCCTATATCATATATTTGCATACTGCCGTTTTCTGAAACAAACTCCATTTGATTATAAAAATTCCAGCAGTTATAATCATTGCAAGATTTACAAGCTATGGCCACATAATAGGTTTCGCCTTTTAAAAAAAGCGAATTGTCAAACTCTGCACTGTCCAAGGTTTCTGTTTCTGACAAGTCAATGGTTTTTTTAGCTGAATAAGACCAGTGGGTTGTGCTGCTGTGCCAAATGCGTATATCTAAGCTTTTGTTGTCGGTGCTTGCCTGTAAATTCCAATTAACGACAATGTTTTCTGCATTTTGCACAATACTTTCTATGCCTGGATGACAGCATTCTGCCGCGTGTACGGGGATTATAAGCAGCGAAGCCATCATACACAGCATAAGAGTTAATGAGATAACTTTTTTCATAATATAAATCCTCTTTTCATAAATAATTGAGTTTAAAGATGACAAAAATAAATAAATTCTTATCTTTAACACAATTATAAATGAAATATGTGTTAATGTCAAGGAAAATTCTTATCTTTAACATATTTTAAGAGGTATAAGCTTATGAAAATTTATGACTATAACGGCAAAAAAAACATATGCGGAGACAGAATACATGAGGCGAGAAGAAAGCTAAAGCTTACACAAAGCGATTTAGCCGCTAAACTGCAATTGGCAGGAATTATAATAGAGCGGGACAGCGTTTCGAGAATTGAGCTTGGCACACGATTTGTAACGGACTATGAAGTGCGCGAGCTTTCGAAAATATTAAAAGTAAGTGTTTCGTGGTTGTTAGGCGTAGAATAGACAGTAAAAAGCTCATTTGTCATATGACAAATGAGCTTTTATCATCATTTTGTATTATTCAAATATATAGGTATTTGTCTGTGGTGTTATTCCCGTAAGGCTGTTTTCCCAGAAGAAAATTTTATCGCCTTTAGCTGCTGCAAAGCCTTCGGGTATTTCTGCACTTATTCTGCCTTTGGCGGTTGCAGTTACCTCTAAAGGATAAAGCTCGTTAAGCTTATTGCCATCGTAACTTGCAAAATAAAGCTTGTAAGCTCCTGCTGCATTAGCTATAAGATTAACTGTTGTATTATCTTCGCTTACAGATTCAATATAACATTTATTTTCGCTTATCCAGTCGGTATCTAATATGGTGTGCTGGAAATAACCAACGGATGAACTGGTAATGTTGCCTAAATAAATTGCGTAAATATCTTTATTAATCTCTGTTCCTATTCCCGATGTGCCGACAGATGTCGTGCCGAACACTCCGTTTGCGAGCCAGTTTGCACCAATGTCGGTAGTAAGGGCATAACGTCTGAATGCTACGTTCTTTTCTCCGTCTGGTCTGGAGTCTGTGGCTGCTGAGTAACTGTCATTTTTGTGAATGTAATACTCAATTTTAGATGAGTTGGCACGCATATAGGCTGAACCGGTAAACTGTACAAGCGAGTAGTATGGAAGATGGTCGGTTTTAGAATAATATTTTTGCATATCATCCCATGTGCTTATTACTATTGCTTTGCTTAAATCATAGCTTGTGTCATTATTTGACGATACAACAAAATCGGCAAATGAGGTTATTTCGCTATCTATAAGAGCAAGATATTTTCTGCCCGAGTTTGCGGCAGAGTAGTTAGCATCGCCACTAAGCATCTGAACAGCAAGGCTTAATTTGTCACCCTTTTCGATGCCGTTTGGTGTAATGGTCATTGTTATTTTTCCATTGTTAGAGATGGTGTACATATTAGATGACATTGCTAATGCAATGGTGTCGTTTGTGTTGACATCTTTAATTAGCATTTGCGGTCTGTAAGTATCGACTGTTGAGCCTGTGCTGAGTGTGCCGATACCAACATATATGCCTTCAACCCTTATATCTGTTTTGGTTGGTGCAGCTTTTAACTCAGACACATTGTATGCTTTTATCTTAGCTTCAAGTCCGTTAAGGGTAGCGGAATACGCGCCGAAAATTACCTCAACCGATGTTTGCGGATAAGAAATTATATCGTTTGATAAAGCAAAGTTAGTAACATTTCTCTTGGTTCCGTCAGACATTGTTGCAACTACTGTCATACCTGTTGTATCAATGGTTTCTCCGCTGTCATAAACAAGCTTAGTCGGAGGATTGGTAATTTCGATTCCTGTAACTGTCAGCTCTGAGGTTGCAGGCTGCATAGAAGGACGAAGAACTGCAAAACGTCCGTAAGCAATTAACGAAACAAGCTTATTTTGAGGTGATGAACGCATGTAAGTGCTTCCTGAGCTTGAGGTGGCAGAAACATATTCTTCGTTTGTGGTAATCAGTGAGCAAACACCGTTTTCAACTTGAACAAACTGAGAATCGCCAACGTATATATAAGCTAACTCGCTACCTTTATACTCAGCTAAAATTACATCACCCAAAGCAAGATGATTTACAGAAACATAGCTTCTGCGATAGCCGTCAAGAGGCACTTTAGATGTGTATGTAATATCTACACCGCCGAACATATGCGGAACAAGCATTTTAGAAAGCTCTGTTTGTGTGTGGCAGGTATAGTTAGCATTGTCGATTATCTCGGTAAGAATCTCGTTTGCGGTAGAGTAAGCCGAAATATTTGCGCCATCATCAATCATACCGAATGCATCTGCACCGATAGATTCCTTATATGCAGTAGTTATCATGGTTACACCGTCACGAAATGCACGTTCGTTTTGTGCATATTCTTTAGCTTTAGCAGCAATCTGTGCTCTGTCTTCTGCGCTGTAACCTGCAACTGTGTGATTGATAATATTTATTGTTACTCCGTTAATGCTTGTTTTATCGCTTTTTATAACAGTACCGGCTACGTTAGTTGTAACTTTAACTGTGTAAGAAATAGTCTTCGTTTCGCCTTCTGCAATATTACAGGTGGCTGAAAGACTGCCTGAATTGTTGGTAACATCACCTGATACAAATTCTGTTCCTGCCGGAACTGTATCGGTAAGTGTAACGCCACTAAGTGCCGTGTCACTTGTATTTTTTAGTGTTACTGTGTATGTAATTTCGTCGTTTGTATCTACGCAGTTATCGGGATGCACAGATGCAATCTTTTCCATCGCAAGACCTTTAATAGTCAGACGATTTACAGACTTTTCGGTGGGTTTAATTTCAATATCAGTTCTGTCGAGCGGTCTTATAATACAGAAACGTTTTTTTAGTCCCAGATAACGAGAGCTTTCCGGGCTTTTAAAAAGGTCATATGCTGAATATTCAAGAACAGCACCCTGTTCATATTCGGTCATACCTGCTTTGTCGTAATAAGCAGATGGCGTTTTAGGGCTTGCCGTTCCTGTAGAGCCTGTGCAATGTACAAAAGTACCGTTACCTACATATACAAGTGTGTGTCCGCCACCGGAGGCATGTTCATATACCATAACATCGCCGACTTCGAGCTTGTTGTATAAGTCCTCAAAAAAAGCAGCTAATTCTTCGGGAGATTTAGACGCCAAATCATCCTGAGTCCAGTACCCTTCGTTTTCACGTCTGTTGGGATAGCTATTAGCAGCATTTAACATATTAGCGGTTTTAATAGACCAGGTGGTAGCATCTCCGCGTACCACGTGAATACCAAAGGTTTCGTAATAAACGTTGTTTACGAACGAACTGCAATCAAGAAAAATTCGTCTTTGCTCGGTAGCCTCTTCAGGCGAAATAATAATATTTCTTTTAGGAGGAGTTGCGGTCTGATCGTAATGTATCTGAGGTCCCTGTCTTAAATATGAATAAGCAACTTCTTTAATAATTTCCTGATATTTTGCTCGGTCTTCGTCGGATATTGGCTCTGCTGCGAGTGTTACAGTACTAATGCTTGGCATAAGCAAAGCAATAACCAAAACAAATGCAACCATAAGTTTTGAAAAACTAAAAGATTTCATAACCATCCTCCAAACATTTATATAGTTTTTGTACACTTTAATTTTAACAAAATTAAATAGTTTTTTAAATCGGATTTTTCCGACCGGGCAAGGTGGACTTTTCCGATATTTTATGTCTTGGTGCAGTATTTAAAAAGCCACACGCAAATTTGCGTGTGGCAATGAGTATTTAATTCTAATATTTTTACTTGCTTTGCCCTGCGTGTTCAAGTAATAGATATTCCTGCGACTTCCATTTGCCCGTAACAAAAAGATATGTTGCAAATATCAATTCGGTTATGTATGCACCGCTAAGAGCTATATGCACTCCGTAAATTCGTATTTCGTAGGGCAATACAGCAAACAGAATATAAGCATATATAACATACGAAACTGCGTAAATTAATGTTGAAGTAAACATAAGCATTCCCGAGCCGACTGCTCTGAAAATTCCGTGAAACAGATTATTAAAAACATTAAAAATAAGGAACGGGAACAAAAATCTTATTATGTTTACACTTACAGTAAAGCTTTCTGCATCGGCTGCGGGGTCTAAAAAAAGTGCCGTAAATTGTTTTGCAAAAATCATAAAAAGAGATAATGTTACAACAAAAAATATTAATCCCTGAGTTGTTCCTATTGATATTCCTTTTTTTATTTTGTCAATTTTTCCTGCACCCATAGCCTGAGCAACAAAGGTGGTATTGGCTTTGCCTGAATTCTGATAAATTGCAAGAATCAAACTTCTTGCCTTGTTTGCTACTGCATAACCTGATATAGCGGCGGTTGCGCAGGTGTTTGTAAGAGGAGAAACCAATGCAGTACAGGCATACATCGTCATTTGCTGAAACATCGAAGGAGCACCATAGCCCACAGAGTCTTTAAACAATTCTTTGTTTATTTTAAGTCCTTTTAATTTAAGACCTAAATTTTTAAACAGCTTAATATAAATGAAAAAATAAACGACTGTGGTAGCAAAGGAAGAAATAACAGTTGATAATGCACTGTATCCGATTCCTTTATGCAGTACCGATAAAAATAAATAGTTTAAACAAACATTTATAATTCCGGTTATAACAGAAGCCGTAAGAGGAAGTTTAGTAAGGCTCATGCCGTTTGAAATGTATGTAAATCCCCAGTTGAACTGAAAAACAATATATCCTAAAACATATGTCCTGAAATACATTTCTGCATTTTTATATACCTGCTCGTTTACATTTAATATATCGAAAATCTGATTGCAAAAAATATTACACACTAATGCTATTATTATTGCCAATATAGACGACAACAAAAAATTAAGCTTAATAATATTTAACATTTTTTCATATTCGTTTTTTCCGAAAAGTACCGAAACATATATTCCTATACCGGTAAGATAACCGAAAAAAATTGAATTTAAAAGCTCAACCAGCTCGGTGGTAACTGCTGTTGCGGCAAATGCTTCGCTGCCTATAAATTTGCCTATCATAATTGAATTGACAAAATTGTATGATTGCGAAAGAAGAGCTGATAAAATAAGAGGAACAGCAAATAACAGATATTTTTTTCGCATATTACCTTCATACAGCTTTTCAGGTTTTTTCATATTACTTCCTCCTTGACTATTGTCATCAAAATAAGTATAATCAAATTAACACAAAAAATCAATATCTGCGAAAATTTTTCAAAATAATCAACAATAATCAAAGGGTGATGTTATGTATCAGCAGGAACGAATGGACGAAATAATGAAAATACTTAAAAAGAATCATTATGTAACGGTAGATTATCTTGTAAAAGAGATAAAATACAGTCCTGCAAGTATAAGAAGAGATTTAACACTTTTGCAAAAGCAGGGGCTTGTTACAAGAAGCTATGGCGGTGTTACATTTAAAGATGCCAATGTATCGCCGTTTCGGTTTCGTCAGCACAGTATGAAGGTGGCAAAAAACGCTATTGCAAAAAAGGCGGCAGCTTTAGTAAAAAACGGAGATGTTGTTTTTCTTGACGGTTCATCCACTACTCAGTATATGGGTTCTTTTCTTATAGATAAAAAAGGCATAACGGTAGTTACGAGCAATATGGTTTTAGCGCTTTTTTTAAGTGAGCATGGCATAAACACATATTGCACCGGCGGTAAAATTGTAGAGTATCCGGGAATTTTGGGCGGAGATTTTATGTTAGAGTCGCTTGAAAAGTTTAATATAGATATTGCATTTTTTTCGTCAACATCTTTTAACCTTAAAGGACAAATATGTTCTATGACTGAAGAGGGTGTGCGTAATCATTGCCTTTTCAGAAAATATACAAAAAAGCTTGCCTATCTTTGCGGAAGCGATAAGTTTGATGCCGAAGGAAAGTTTGTCAGTTTTACATTAAAGGATATTGACTACTTTATAAGTGACGAAAATCTGCCTGATGAATTAAAACAAGAATTTAAAACAACTACATTTATATGTACTAAATGATGTTATTAAAATATAGCAAGGCTTCCCCTTATGGGGAAGCCTTTATTTTTATTTTATTAATAATTCTTTTAACATTTCAGGCAAGCTCTCATCGTGAGTGGTTCTTGAAGTTGAAAAGCTGTTTACATTCGGTCCTGAGAATGTTATGTCGAACGCACCGTATCCGTTTTCATCGCGATGTGCATCATATCGGTTAGGTGTTGTTTCGGTTACATATTTATAAAGCATTAAAATTTCATCAGGATTGTCGATTATCAAATCCGCATTTTCCTCTTTATCTACTTCTTTCGTAACCATAACCTTTGTATCAGCATTTTTCGTAAAATCATTTACTCTTATGCTTGCCTTGTTATAGCTTTCAACAGCAGGAATTGCATCATATAATCCAAGCTCATAAAGCACAGCAATTGTATTTTCATATGACGGGCGAACGCTATAACTGTAATACTCTGTATAGCCGCCATAACGTTCTTCGCTAGGCACTAAAATATCTGTTCCCTCATAGTACCAGGGAATAAGCTCTTCTATCTCGATAGTTGTCAAGGTTGATTCGCCATATGCAAACTCATCATATTTTGCATTTTCAATATCTTTTTTAAGAGCCTCGCAGATTCTGTTTATTACTTCTTTATCTTCCTGCTTTTCTGCAAAATATTTGCGATAATCTCTGAATCTTGCATCACTTATATTAACAGTTTCTACATTTTCTGTTTCGCCGCTTATTACAGGCAAAATATGCCGTTTGTATTCATCGGTTTCTATAATCGGCTTTAATAAATCCTGCTCTGTTCGTAAATTTACAGAGTATTGACGAACCATCTTTTTGCCGTTTTTAAGATTATAAGTTATATAAATCGGGTCAATTTTATCCTTGCTTTCTTTTTTGTCCTGCGTTTTAAAGCTATGGAACTTAATTACATTTTCGATGTCTTCCGAATCATATAAATTCGGAATATATTCGCCTTTTTCTATCTTTTGTGCGCCGTTTATGCTGCGCACCTGAGTAAGCATTTCGATGCTTCTTCTGGTAACGGATACACTTTCAATATCAGTTGACTTCGGCACTCTTTTTTCAAATCCTGTTATATCTGCCTCGAACAGCAACACGAATGCCAAAGCCGATATTAAAAGTGCAACCGCAGGTTTTATGCTGCCTTTTAGCGTAAATGCTTTTTTGGCAACCATATTTGCGATAATAAGTCCTAAAATACCAAACGGCAATATTAAAAACATACTTGTAATGTCGGCAATTGCAACAAGATAAAAATATCCCATCACGCCCATACAAAGCGATACACCGTAAACAAAAACCGGCTTTAATTTAGGAAAGGCAATAACCTCGGCGGTATTTTCCAAATCACGCAATTTATAAACAAAAAGCGATAACACCAAAAATATAATCGAATATGCCAAATAAATAAGCGGATATGTTACTGTGCATAATTTATCAATACCGAAATATAAAAAGTCAGTAGTTGCGCTAATACCTGCGCCGTAAAAATAATATCCGTGCAGATGCAGGTTCATAAGTCCTCTTATTGCAAGCTCAAACGCCAGCGGCAAAAGCGCAAAAATATATGTAAATATTATGTGCGCAACGCTGTTTGCGGTAAACATTCCGATAAATACCGCAAACGAAAAGCCTATTACGGCATACGACATCTGAGTATGTGCCCACTGCACTATGTGTGCAACACTTACAACCTGCGAGATAGAAGGATTGGTTCTCATTAAAAGCAGAATAACTGCATTTATTAAAACAGGAACAATAAGCGTTAATAAGCCAAAAACCGTGTGCGTTATAAAAAGTGTTTCGCGCTTGACCGGTACAGAATGGATTTGTGCAACTGCGCTTTTAGAGTTTAAGTACGAAAACAAAAGCACCGCTGTGCCAACTGCAATAATCGCCAACAGAAAGTAAGGAAAAATGCTGTAATTTAAAATGTTTGAATTTAAATATGTTCTTTCTGCCGGCAGCGCTTTTCCGACCACATATCCTTGATATGTAATATAAAACGGAAGAAGGCAGGATACAAATATTAAAATTGAATAAAGTGCCGAAACCCACCAAAAACGTTTTAAGTCTGATTTAAAAATTGCAAAATTAAAGAATGATGCCGGTCGTTTCATATCCCAAACCTCCTAACTCATAGATGAATACTTCTTCAAGCGTTAATGCAAGTGTATCTAAAATAATCGGCGAATAATCTGATATAAGGGCTTTTATTTCGTCTATATTTCCCTTTACTATCAGGCTGTATACCGAACCGAACTGCTCAAAGTGCAGAATTTCAATTTTTTCTTTAATTTCTTCAGGAAATGCCTCTTTAAACGCAGTCTGAACCTTGTGGATGTTGCCCTTAGCCTCGTCTAACGATTTTTCTAAAACAACTTGTCCTTTATGCATTATTCCAACATGGTCGCACACATCTTCAAGCTCTCTTAAGTTATGGCTTGATACTAAAACAGTCATTTCTCTTTCTGCAACGTCAGAAAGCAGCAGCTTCCACACATTTTTTCTCATAACGGGGTCTAAGCCGTCAACCGGCTCGTCCAGAATTAAAACGTCAGGCTTTGTGCATATTCCCAGCCAAAACGCAACCTGCTTTTGCATACCTTTTGACAGTTTTTTAATTTTGCGCTTTAAGTCAATTTTAAAAACTTCTTTTAAAGCTAAAAATCTTTCTTCATCCCAGTCAGGATATAAACCCTTATAAAAATTTGCCATATCGCGAATGGAATATGTAGAAAAGAAATATAAATCATCGCCTATACAAACAGTTTTTGTTTTTAGCGGTATATTTTCGTAAACCGGCTGATTATCAATCTTAATTTCACCGCTGTCTTGCTTATAAACACCCGTTAAGTGCTTTATTATTGTGGTTTTGCCGGCTCCGTTAGGACCAATAAGCCCGTAAACCGTTCCTTTTTTAACATTAAGCGAAAGGTCGTTTAATGCCTTAATATCGTCAAAGGTTTTATTAATATTACTGACTTTAATCATTAATTACCACCCCTTTTTATGTTCTCAAATATTTTATCGACTTCGTGTTTTAAGCTTTCGGGACTTTCTCCGCGATACAAAAGCTCTGCGGCGGCGTCCTGAAGATTTTTGTAAAGTGCAGATATAAATTCTTCGGTTTGCGCCTTTTTAATTGGTGCAATAAAGCTGCCCTTTGCCCTTTGCGAATAAATAAATCCCTCTTCTTCAAGCTCTTTATAGGCTCTTTGTATGGTATTGGGATTAATCGCAAGACTTGATGCCAGCTCTCGTACAGACGGAATTTTGTCATGCTCATTAACAGCACCCGAAATAATCAGCTCTTTAAACTTTTCTTTAATTTGCTCGTATAGCGGTCTTCGGTCGCTGAAATCAAGATTTATCATAATGCCCCTCCTTTCTGATTGTATTAACTGTACTAATACATATAATACAGTATGTTTTTTGATTTGTCAATAGGTTTATTAAAAATTTTATAATTAGAGAGGTAAATTTTGGTTTGACAATCTGACGAGGCTTTTTATCAGTGCCAACATAATGCGCTTAACCAAAATTTATTTAATCATTGCTTGATTTTAAGCTTTTAGTATGCTATAATAATATTTGCTAAACAAATTAAATATAAAAAAACGGGTATGTTTCTTATTGCAAGGAATACTATACTCTTTTTTTGCATACCTTATACATCGCGTACAATTTGTTAAAAACGCAAATTCGGCGATGTAGAATAGGTTTGTTAAAAACTCGTTTTATTTAATTTGTTTAGCGACAATCGAATTTGCGTTTTTTATGCGCTGACTTCGGTTGGCGCATTTTTTATTTTCAGGAGGGCACAGAGACCCTCCCCTACGATATATTTTATTAATACCAATTAATTTTTATAAAATTGTTGATAAAATATTAAGAATGTGATAATATAAATATGCCAAGTATAATTAAATAATAGAAAAAATTGAGTATTTTTTAGGAGTATCATACTCTTTTTTTGCAATACTATCTTTGGAAACGTTAAAAACGCGACTCCATTAGATAGTGTTGCAGATATTCCTGTTCGTTATTTAATTATACTTGGCGGTAGTCGGAGTTCGCGTTTTTATGCGCTGACTTCGGTTGGCGCATTTTTTAATTTATAAACAAAACAGGGGGCAAGAATATGTGCAAAGATAACGAAAAAGCTAAAAAAATTGATACTAAGGCAATGTCGGAATCGTTAGAAGACTTAAGCGAAAAAGAAATTGAGCTTTTAGCAGAAGCATATTCATTAATTGATGCATTTGAATTACTGCCGATAAAAAAACAGGCTGAAATATTGGTTGAGCTTAATGAAATGGAAGACGCCGACAATCATGAAGATAACTGATTCGATAATAAAAAAACAAAGAGGCTGCAGCAAGACGATTTTAAATCCTTTTGCTGCAACCTCTTATTAATTAGCTTAAAACTTTAATAAATGCTTAATTATTTAATGCTGTTTTCGTAAGCTTCTACCATCTTTTTAACCATCTGTCCGCCGATAGAACCTGCTTCTTTAGAGGTTAAGTCGCCGTTATAACCCTGTTTTAAGTTAACGCCTACTTCGTTTGCAACTTCCATTTTGAACTTGTTAAGAGCTTCTTTTGCTTCAGGAACAACTTTTTTATTACTTGTCATTTTGTTACACTCCTTATAAAATATAAAAAATTTATTCGAGGTCATCGCCTCGATACTATTTTGTTCAATACACAAGTATATATTCAAAAAAATGATGTATTTTGTCAAGAAGTTTTTTCCTTTAAAGTAATTTTTTAAAACTCATATTAATAATAATGCAAACGGTAACATTTTTTGATTAAATTCATATAATATCACTACGGATAATCAGGAGGTGTTATAATGCGGCTTGGCAACAAAAAAAGAGTTTGTTTTCATATAAGCAGCGCGAGCAAACGAAAATGGTCGGCCTTTTTGTGGTTTATATTTATATTGGCATTGTGCACCGCAACCTTTTTGTGCTTTTTAAAAACTGTGCGTCCTGTTATGGTTGAGCTTGCAAAATCTAAGGCTACATATCTTGCAAATCAGCTTATAGATAAATCTGTTTCAGAAATTTTTAAAAAGCAGCCTATTAAATATTCAGATATTATAAGGTTAGAAAAAGACCTTGACGGAAATATCCGTGCGGTGCAATCTGACCTTTTTGAAGTAAACAGCTTAAAAACAGAGATAGCTTTAGATATTCAGAAAAAAATGGCAGATGCATCGAAAGCAGATTTTAAAATTCCGTCAGGAAGCTTAACGGGAATTGATTTTTTGGCAGGCACAGGACCATATATTAACTTTAATTTAATGCCGTACGGTAACGCACAGGTCGATTTTATATCCAGCTTCGAAACCGCAGGAGTAAATCAGACGCGGCTTATGGTAAATTTAAATGTTAAAACAAATTTTGCGCTTTTAATGCCTACGGTAAACACAAGCTGTACGGTTGAAAATACTGTGCCGTTATTTCAGACCATTGTGGTCGGCGAAGTTCCCGAAAGCTTTTTTAATGTAGACAGAGCGGATGACGCGCTGGTTGATGATGCTTTAGATATGGCACAATAAAAATATTAATTTTTTTGTTGATTTTTTGCTTAAAATATGAGAAAATATATCTATTAAGTGCAGTTGTTTGTTGTTTGGAATAAGTTGCCCTTTTAATAAGCATACTATGGTTATTAAATTAAAAGGAGAGCAATTTATGAACAACGAATCAGTTAACGAAAAAGATAAAAAAGAAGAGGAAAATCAGCAAGAGCAAAACAGCGAAAACATTCGTGATTTCGGCAGCAGCTGTATAAAAAATTCTAAAGGCAATATTCATTGTCTTACGATAGTCGGTCAGGTAGAGGGGCATATGCTTCTTCCTCCGCAGAATAAAACCACCAAGTACGAGCACGTTATACCGCTTTTAGTATCTGTCGAAGAAGACGAAAATATTGACGGTTTAATTGTTATTTTAAATACCGTCGGCGGAGATGTTGAAGCAGGTCTTGCGATTTCTGAAATGATTTCGAGTATGACAAAACCGGTTGTTTCGCTGGTGCTTGGCGGTGGGCACAGCATTGGCGTTCCGCTTGCGGTTTCGTCTAAACATTCGTTTATAGCACCATCTGCTACGATGACAATTCATCCCATACGTATGAACGGACTGGTTATAGGTGTTCCGCAAACGTATGAATATTTTAATAAAATGCAGGAACGTGTAGTTAATTTTGTAACAAAAAATTCTAATATATCACGCGAAAAATTTACCGAGCTTATGATGAAAACGGGCGAAATGGCAAATGATGTAGGCTGTATTATTATGGGCGAAGAAGCAGTAAAAAGCGGCTTGATTGATGAGATTGGCGGCATACGCGAGGCTTTAAGCTGCCTTTATAATATGATAGACGAAAACAAAAAGGAAAAGGATGCGACAAAAGAAAATGACAAAAAATCTTGAGGTTGGAATAAAAAACAGATTAGAAATTAAAGTTGACGAAACAAAAAGTGCAATTAGTGCCGGCAGCGGAACTCTGCCAGTGTTTGGCACTCCGTTTGTTGCGGCCTTAATGGAGCAGACAGCAGAAGAAAGTGTGCGAGGCTGTTTAGAAGAAGGACAGGCTACTGTTGGCACAAAGCTTGTTTTAAATCATACAGCGGCAACAACTATGGGGCGTACCGCTTTTTGTGAATCTGAACTGGTTTTGGTTGACCGCAGACGTTTAGTGTTTAAAGTTGTTGTTTGCGACGATGCAGGTCAGGTAGCAGACGCAGAGCACGAACGTTTTATTGTAGATGTTGAAAAATTTATGGATAAAGCAGGTAAAAGGGGTGTCGAATAATGCTTACTGATATAGAAATAGCTCAGGGAGCGAAAATGCAGCCGATTACAAAGGTTGCAGAAAAAATCGGTATAGATGCCGAAGAGCTTGAATTATACGGAAAGTATAAGGCAAAGCTATCTAAAGATGTATGGAACAGAGTTAAATCAAATCCTGACGGAAAGCTGGTTTTGGTTACTGCAATTAATCCGACTCCGGCAGGCGAGGGCAAAACAACTACAACTGTCGGTTTAGGTCAGGCAATGGCAAAAATCAATAAAAATGCAATTATCGCACTTCGTGAGCCGTCGCTCGGTCCTGTTATGGGCATTAAGGGCGGCGCGGCAGGCGGCGGTTGGGCACAGGTTGTTCCTATGGAGGATATAAATCTGCATTTTACCGGCGATATGCATGCGCTTACTGCGGCAAATAATCTGCTTTGCGCTATGATTGATAACCACATCAAGCAGGGCAACATTTTAAATATTGACCCTACAAAAGTAATTTTCCCTCGTGTTATGGATATGAATGACCGAGCCTTAAGAGATGTTGTTGTAGGTCTGGGCGGCACAATAAACGGAAATCCGCGTCAGGACAGATTTGTTATAACAGTCGCATCTGAATTGATGGCAATTTTGTGCTTGGCAAGCGATTTGGCAGACTTAAAAGAACGTATCAGCCGTATAATTATCGGTTATACATACGAAGGTAAAGAAGTAAAAGCAGGTGATTTAAACGTTCAGGGTGCAATGACTGCGCTTTTAAAAGATGCAATCAAGCCTAACCTTGTTCAAACACTTGAAAATACCCCTTGCTTAATGCACGGTGGACCGTTTGCAAATATCGCACACGGCTGTAACAGTATTCAGGCAACTAAAATTGCGTTAAAGCTTGCTGATTACGTAATAACCGAGGCTGGCTTTGGTGCAGATTTGGGTGCAGAAAAGTTTTTAGATATAAAATGCCGCGCGGCAGGTCTTAAACCCTCTGCGGTTGTTATAGTTGCTACTGTTCGTGCTTTAAAATATAACGGCGGAGTAGCTAAAGCTGACTTGGCAGAAGAAAATTTAGATGCTTTAAAAGCAGGTATAAGCAATTTAGGAAAGCATATTGAAAATATGCGTAAATATAATGTAAACGTGCTTGTTGCAATAAACCGTTTCGGAACAGATTCTGAAGCTGAGCTTGATTATATAGCCGAATATTGTAAAGAACAGGGTGCAGAGTTTGCATTAAGTGAGGTTTTTGCAAAAGGCGGAGAAGGCGGCATAGAGCTGGCAGAAAAGCTGGTTGAAACATTAGAAACCAAAGAAAGCAGCTTTGCCCCGATTTACGACGAGAAAAAGCCTATTAAAGAAAAAATAGAAACCATTGTAAAAGAAATTTACGGCGGTGACGGAGTAATTTATACCCCGGCTGCCGAAAAACAGATTCAAACACTTACCGAAAACGGATACGACAAGCTGCCGATTTGTATGGCAAAAACTCAGTATTCATTATCAGATAATCCGAGTCTTTTAGGTCGCCCGAGCGGATTTAAAGTGACTGTTAAAGAGGTTAAAGCATATGCAGGTGCAGGCTTTGTTGCTGTTTTAACAGGTGATATTATGACAATGCCCGGTCTTCCTAAGGCACCGGCAGCCCTTAACATCGACGTAGACGATAACGGTGTAATAACTGGTTTATTCTAATTTTATATAAATTTCATAGCAAAAGGAGAATGACAAAATGAAAGATTTAAAAGGAACAAAAACAGAGGCAAATTTAATGGCGGCATTTGCCGGCGAATCTCAGGCAAGAAACAAATATACATACTATGCGTCAAAGGCTAAAAAAGACGGATATGTTCAGATTGCAGCTTTATTCGAAGAAACTGCAAACAACGAAAAAGAACATGCAAAAATTTGGTTTAAGCTTCTTCACGACGGCGGTATTCCTGATACCATGACAAACTTAGCAGATGCCGCAGCAGGCGAAAACTATGAATGGACAGATATGTACAAGGGCTTTGCAGAAACAGCTAAAGAAGAAGGCTTTGACAAGATTGCGGCTTTATTTGAAATGGTAGGCAAAATTGAAAAGCATCACGAAGAAAGATACCTTGCTCTTTTAGATAACGTTAAAAAAGAAACCGTATTCTCAAAAGACGGAGATGTTATCTGGCAGTGCGCTAACTGCGGACACATTATGGTTGGCAAAAAAGCTCCTGAGCTTTGCCCTGTTTGTGCTCATCCTAAGGCTTACTTCCAGATTCTTGCTGAAAATTATTAATTTTAATATAATAAAAAGAGCTGCAGCAAAATGAATTTCATTTTGCTGCAGCTCTTTTGTTTTAATTATTAGTTGCTTTCTACTATTTCAATGCTCTTTACCATTTTATCGCCATCGACTTCTTCATAATATACGTTAACAAAAGTACCCTTCATAATTCTTGGTTTTTCAGGGTTTTTATTAAAAAGAGCCAGCTCGCTTTTCCCCTTTTCGCCCAGAATGAACGTGTACTTTTCTCCATCAACCAACACTTTCATTTTTTCATCATCCAAAGATTTTATTATACCCTGAACCCCGGGTTCTTTTCCCGGAAGCACCTGACCTGCCAGATTGGTTATTTCAGGATTTGCTGTAGCCTTTGGTCCTCCAATAGCTCCGCATCCGCTGAAAACTACCGATGCGGTAATTATTGTACATAAAAACAATGCTGTTTTTTTCATTTTATTTTCCCCCGTTAATTTTAATCTGCAAAATTTTATAATAATAAGTTATTATATAGCTCAAAACATAATCATAAATTACAAACACAGCCTCCGAAGCAAGAATAACCCACGGCAGATACTTTAAAACAAGCATTACCACCGCCGATTCCATACTCGGAAGAAAAAGTGCTTTAAAAACTATATATCCTATAACCAAAAACAAATTAAACACTATTATTTTTATAAGCCATTCTGCTGCTCGTCTGTCTAAGCGTTCAATAAACATTTTTACAATGGGATAATATCCTAAAAACACAATATAAATAATTACAAGCAGTTTTTTGGGAATTAAAAGAAGCGACAGAATGCTTACTCCCAAATAGTGAATAAGTCCATATTTAGGTCCGTATTCAGCAACAGTTATTGCTCCAAATACCGATGTAAGCGCAAGCATTGAAATGCGAGCTGTCGGCACAATTGATGCACCAAACAGACACACTATTGCAAGAGCCATTAATATTGAGGAAAATGCCATTTTTTTTGCCATTTTAAGCCTCCGTTATTCAGCAGCAGGATATAAGGTCGCCGCCCATGCATTCACAACAGCAGTCAGCACATATAAGCCCCTGACAGCAATCGCACGCACTCGGAGAACCTGCGTTCATTCCATAACCTACATTGCGGTAACGCTGTGTTTGCGCTAAATAGTTGTTTAAGGTGGCTCTGTATTCAGGATTTGCCGGCTCCATATTTACAGCCTGACGGATAAAATTAAGTCCCTGCTGATGCCAGCCTTTTCTCATAAAAATACTGCCTTTTAAGAAAAACCACTCTGCTGTTCTGTTAGCCATAGCATCAAGCTTCATTTCGGCTTCTTGCAGGTTTCCCATCTGAATAAGATTTCTTATTTGCGAAAACTCACCTGCACCGCCCGACGAATATGACGAATGACTGTAGCCGCCTGCGTTATATCCGCTATTCTGATTTCCCTGACCTGTAAGCTGTTCATATGCTTCGTTTATCTCTTTAAATTTTTCCTGCGCTAAGTCTGCAAGCGGATTATTAACATAGTTATCAGGATGATACTGTTTAGCAAGGTTTCTGTAAGCTTTTTTAATTTCTTCCTGTGAAGCTCCCTTGCTTATTCCAAGCACCTCATATGGATCTTTCATTTATTTCTTTCTCCTTTGTTTTATCTGTGTTAAATACTTTTTCCAAGCTTTCTGAAAGTCCCAGATAAATAATATTGTCAATTATTGGTTTATTTCTTTTTATATTAAGTAATTGATAGCTGTTTGATATTTCACTTAGTGTGAACATAAGCGATTCGCGCACTTCTTCGGCACTTATCGCATCACCTGATAGCAAAAACGGATTAAAGCTTTTTTCTTTTTTATCCTTTTCTATATCCTCATAGGCATCCATTATATATATAAATCTGCCTATGCCGTACCCTATATGCGATAAAATTCGTTTTTGCGTTTCATCGGTGTTGGGCGATGCGTAAAATATTTCTTTTAAAATTTCACCGAACTCGTTTGCCAGACGGTCTGTTTCGGCACATTTTTCCCTCTCAAATTCAGATAAATTCGCAAGATGCAATTGAACCTTTTCTAAAAGCTCAGGATTTTTCTTTTTAATTTTTCTTTTAGCTCCAAAGAAAAGCGGCAGGCATAAAAGCGCCTTAAACGAATGCTCGTCGTGCCAGTCATCTTTTAATTTGGCATAGGTTAAAATAACATTTACATCTGCCGAATAACTAAGCGCATCTGTGTTTTTAGCTATCGGCTTTTTACGGTGCGGACTTACTATACACCGTTCAGGTAAAAACTTTGTGTTTTCATCACAAATCGACGAAAGCAACAAAGCTAAAAATGTAACATCATAGCTCAAGCCCATCCGCGAGGCAAAGCCGTATTCTTTTTTTAGACTTTTGCAAAGACCGCAATAGTACGAGCGAAACAAATTATACTCGCGCACCTTTAGTTCGTCTTTGCAAATTCTGACATAACCAAACACGGATTTCCTCCCGTCATTTTTTGTACAATTTATATTGTATCATATATATTTTAAAATATAAATCAATAATTTGTTAATTATTTTTAAACATTACGCTTTTCGTTTTTGCATATGATATGCTGCTTTTAAAAGCCATTTTTCAGGTAAAAATCTTTCTGAAATCCGCGCTGCTTTCATTAAAAATCCGGGGATTATTATAAGCTTTTTCGAAAACATTCCTTTTACCGCAGTCTTGGCAACTATACGGCTTTCCAACCCTTTAACGCTGAATTTTACATTTGCGGTTTTATCAAACTCAGTCCGCACAGGACCGGGACATAAAACGCTTATGGACACTTTGCTTTTTTCTCTTTTTAATTCCTCATATATCGCTTCAGAAAGACGAAGAACATATGCCTTTGTTGCATAATAAACCGAAAGCAAAGGTCCGGGCAGAAATGCCGCAGATGATGCAACATTTAAAATGTATCCAAAATCTTTTTCCTTAAAATCCTGCAAAAACAGCTTGGTTAAAATATGTACCGCCTTTATGTTTACATCAACCATTTCAAGCTCGCGGTTTAAGTCACTTTCAGAAAAAAATCCAAACAAGCCAAAGCCGGCATTGTTTACCAAAATGTCAATATCCATTGGCTTTACTGCTTCATAAAGACGCATACATTCTTCTTCTGATGATACATCACAGGTTATAACATCTGTTTTAACTTTTAACTCGTTTGCCAGTTCATTTAATCTGTCTGTTCTGCGTGCAACCAACACAAGCTCAATACCGCGTTCAGATAGCTCTTTAGCTATATCGCGACCTATTCCTGAGCTTGCACCGGTAATAAGTGCTTTCATTTATATCAACTCCATTAACCAGAATACTGCTCAAGCAGTTCTTCTTTCATTTTCCAGAGTTTAGGCGATAAATCAACATAATATTTATGCGGATTTTCAAAACGCTTAACCTCGTCCCAAAGCTTGCCTATCTGCTCGGCGCAGTATTTTTTAAGTTCGTGAACATCAGGACTTTCATATACGCATTTGCCCTTTTCAAACAGCTGCACCAACAACTTTTTAGCATGGAAATTAGTAAGTTTTTTTCTTTTCCATGTATGGTCAGGGTCAAATATTTCATACGGCTGCGATTCGTCAATTTCTTCATCGTAAAGTGCTATTACGTCTGCAACAGCCTCTCCGCTATCGTTTGAATACAAGCGGAACAGCTGTTTAAATCCCGGATTTGTTATCTTTGTTGTGTTTTCACTTATTTTAATTCTTGGTACGATTTCTCCGTCAGATTCAATCGCCGCCAGCTTATAAACACCGCCGAATACGGGCGATGAAAGTGATGTTATAAGTCTTTCGCCCACGCCAAATGAATCAATTTTTGCACCTTGCATCAGAGTATCGCGAATGATGTATTCATCAAGTGAGTTCGATGCCGTAATTTTGCAATCAGGATAACCTGCATCGTCAAGCATTTTGCGCATCTTCTTGGTAAGATAGGCAATATCACCCGAGTCGATACGCACACCCTTTGGGCGGCAACCTAACGGTTTTAACACCTCATCAAACACACGAATGGCATTCGGAATACCTGATTTTAATACATTGTATGTATCTACAAGCAAGATACAGTTATCGGGATACACCTCGGCATATGCACGAAAAGCATCATATTCACAATCGAAAAGCTGAACCCAGCTGTGCGCCATTGTGCCGAGTGCCGGAATGCCGTAATCACGGTCTGATATTGTGCAGGCAGTTCCGCTGCAGCCTGCAATATATGCCGCACGTGCACCAAGCATAGCACCGTCATAGCCCTGCGCTCTTCGAGAGCCGAACTCCATTACGGCACGGCCGTCTGCCGCACGAACTATTCGGTTTGCTTTTGTAGCAATCAATGATTGATGGTTGATTGTTAAAAGTATCATCGTTTCGATAAACTGCGCCTGAATAACCGGACCGCGCACCATTACAATAGGCTCTTGCGGAAAGATAGGCGTTCCCTCAGGAACTGCCCATACATCGCAGGCAAATTCAAAGTTTTTAAGATAGTCTAAAAACTCTTCGCTGAATAATTTTTTAGAACGCAGATATTTAATATCTTCTTCATCAAAATGCAGATTTTTAAGATAGTCTATGAGCTGCTCTACTCCCATCATAACAGCAAAACCGCCATCATCGGGAATTTTACGGAAAAACATATCAAAATAAGCTATTCGGTCACGAAAGCCTTTCTCAAAATATCCGTTAGCCATTGTAAATTCGTAAAAATCTACAAGCATAGTAAGATTTATATTTTCTACCATTTCACCATCAACCTTTCGGAATAATTACCACTATTATACATCATTTTTAAGGTTTTATCTACAATAATTTAAAAAAATTTACAAATTAGCATTTTTAGTATATATTTTCACCCAGATTATGTCAATGCAGTCTGTATATTTCCTTTACATTTGAAATAAAATATATTATAATTAATTACAAGTACTCGCTATGCTCGTTGTGTATTACATACACACACAAGCTTCGTAAAATACAATGACCATCAGAAAGAGAGCGATAAAATGACAGACAAAATTAAAGCTTTTCATAATGAAATAAACGGAAAACGAATTACGGTAATAGGCATAGGCATAAGCAACCGACCGCTTATTCGTTATCTTGTAAAATACGGTGCAAAGGTTACCGCCTGCGACAAAAAAAACAAAGAACAGCTAGGCGAGGTTTATGACGAATTTACCGCATTAGGCGTTAATTTGGTGTTAGGCGAAAATTATATGGATAGCTTAGACGCTGATATTATCTTTAAAACACCCGGTATGCGCTTTGACCATCCTGCACTTTTAACTGCTAAAGAAAACGGGGCAAAAATTACATCCGAAATGGAAGTTTTTTTTGATATTTGCCCGTGTAAAATGATAGCAGTTACCGGCAGCGACGGAAAAACCACAACCACCACATTGATATATAAAATGCTTTCAGCGGAAGGGTATACATGTCATTTAGGCGGAAACATCGGCACGCCTTTACTTACAAAAGCAGAAGAAATGAACGCAGATGATTTTGCAGTTTTAGAGCTTTCAAGCTTTCAGCTTCATACTATGAGAAAAAGTCCTGATGTTGCTGTAATTACAAACATTTCTCCTAACCATCTCGATATGCACAAGGATTATCAGGAATATATCGATGCCAAAAAGAACATTATGCTTTATCAGGATAGCGAACAGCTTATAGTTTTAAATAAAGACAACGATGTTACCTGTTCTTTAGCAGACGAAGCAAAGGGCAAACGTCTTACATTTTCAAGAAAATCAAAAGCTGATATATACTTAGATGAAAACTATATTGTGATGAACAAAAATAAAGTTCTTGATATTCGTGATATTAAAATTCCCGGAATGCACAATGTAGAAAACTATATGGCAGCAATTGCCGCAACAAATAAGTGGGTATCGCCCGAAACGGTGCAAAAGGTTGCCCGTGAATTTGGCGGCGTTGAACACAGAATCGAACTGGTAAGAACGCTTGACGGCGTGCGCTATTACAACAGCTCGATTGATTCATCACCCAACAGAACAATAAACACATTAAGGGTATTTTCAGAGCCGGTTGTTTTAATTTGCGGCGGAAAAGATAAAGGAATTGCCTATGACGATATAGGTCCTGCAATTTTAGAAAAGGTTAAGGCTTTAATTTTAATAGGTGCTACCTCTGATGTAATACAAGAGGCAGTAGAAAAAGCCGCTAAAGATGCAGGGATAACACTTAGTCTGCCCATATACCGCGAAACAGAATATGTAAATGCTGTAAATCGTGCAAAAGATTGTGCTAAAGAGGGCGATGTCGTGCTTTTATCAAACGCAAGCACAAGTTTTGATATGTTTCAGAATTTTGAGCAAAGAGGCAATTTGTTTAAGGAGTTAGTATTAAAACTATGAAAAAAGAATTATTAAAATTATCTGCCCTAGGCGGAATATCAGGATTTGAAACCTCTGTTGCCCCCAAAATAATAAACCTTTTAGAAAAATTTTGTGACGAGGTTTCAACCGATACCTTAGGCAACATAATCGCAATTAAGCATTGCGGAAAAAAAGATGCAAAAAAAGTAATGTTAGAGGCTCACATTGACGGAATCGGCCTTATGGTAAAAGACATTGACGAAAAAGGATTTATAACCTTTACAAACATCGGCGGTGTCGATACTCGTATTCTGCCATCTGCCGAGGTAATTGTATGCGGAAAAAAAGAGCTTTTCGGTGTTATCGGAGCTAAGCCTCCTCATCTGCAAAAATCCGGCGAGGCGGACAAGCCTGCCACTATTTCAGATATGGCAATCGATGTTGGTCTGTGCTGTGAAAAAGTAAAAGAACTGGTTACACCGGGCGATATGATATTCTTTGCAGACGGTGCTAAAAAGCTTTCTTCAAAGATAATTTCAGGAAAATATTTAGACGACCGAGCAGGATTAATTTCACTTTTAATCTGTATGAACGAGCTTAAAGATACAAAGCTTGATTTCGATTTGGTTATTTTGGCTGCCGTTCAGGAAGAGGTTGGCTGTCGAGGAGCTAAAGCCGGAACAAATAACGTAATGCCAGATGCAGCATTTGTTGTCGATGTGTGTCACGGTGACACACCCGATGCAGGAAGCGAAAGCATTTTTAAATTAGGCAGCGGTACAGTTTTAAGTATGGGACCTAATATTCATCCCTATTTATCAAGCCTTGCGGCATCTGTTGCAAAAGAAAAAAATATAAAGTATTCACCTGACGTTGACGGCGGTGACACAGGAACAGATGCCTGGGAGGTTCAGATATCCGCAGGCGGTGTGCCTGCACTGCTTTTATCCATTCCTTTAAGATATATGCACACAACCGTCGAAACCTTAAGTTTTGACGATGTAGACGCAACAGGAAAGCTGCTTGCCGAAACAATTAAAAAGCTGGATTTGGAGGTGCTTTCATGCTATTATCAGATTTAACACAGCTTCCCGGCGTTTCGGGATGCGAAGATGCTGTAAGAAATTATATTTATGAAAATATAAAAGCTAAATGCGACGAAATCACCTTTGATTCAATAGGAAATATGACTGCCCTGATGCGCGGCACAGGAAACTTGCGCAAGAAGGTTTTGCTTTGTGCACATATGGACGAAATAGGTATGATAACCTCTCGCATTACCGACGACGGATTTTTAAAATTTAAAACCGTAGGCGGCATAGATCCAAGAGTTATGGTGTCAAAACGTGTTTTAGTTGGCAATGGTTCTGTACCGGGTGTTATCGGCTACAAGGCGGTACATCTTCAGGAAAAGAGCGAACGCGAAACCACAGCTAAAAGCAAAAGCCTTTATATTGATATTGGTGCAAAGAATAAAAAGGATGCCGAAAAGCGTGTTAAAATCGGCGACTGTATAGTCTTTGATTCAGAATATCGTAAATTTGGTGATGACCTTATAAAAGCACGTGCACTTGACGACCGCGCAGGATGTGCAATTTTAACGGAGCTTTGCGGATGTCGTTTTGACTTTGATTTATACATTTGCTTTACTGTTCAGGAAGAGGTTGGTCTTCGCGGTGCGAAAATTCTTGCAAACCGCATAAATCCTGACTTGGCATTAGTGATTGAATCTACCACCTGCTCAGATGTTTACGGCACAGAGCCTGAGGACTATTCTACCGAGTTGGGTAAAGGTGTGGCTCTTTCTATCATCGACCGCACAACCTATTACAACAAAGAATTAACACAGTTCATATACAAACTTGCGCAAGATAACGGCATTCCTATACAGTACAAAAAAACTGCTATGGGCGGAAACGAGGCAGGAGCAATCCATCTTGCCTGTGGCGGAGTTAAAACAGCGGCTCTTTCAATTCCTGCACGATATATACATTCCCCATCATCAGTTATAAGCAAAAAGGATTTTGATTCGTGCGCAAAACTTGTTCATCTTTTTTTAAAGGAGGCAGACAAATGCTTGAACTATTAAAAAAGCTTACTCAAACAAGTGCTCCGTCAGGCAGCGAAGAGCGTTTGCATAATATAATAACAGAAGAAATTAAAGACTATGTTGACGAAATTACCATCGACCCGCTAGGTAATCTTATCGCCCATAAAAGAGGTAATGGTGCTAAGGTTATGTTTGCCGCACATATGGACGAAATCGGTCTTATTGTTACCTATATCACAGATAAAGGTTTCTTGAAAGTGTCTAATTTAGGCGGAGTTTCGCCTACAACTGCTCTTCATCAAAGAGTTATTTTTGCTGACGGCACTGTCGGTGTTGTAGCCTTAGACGATACCAATGCCGATTTATCAAAAGGCATTCGCTTATCAGACCTTTATGTTGATATTGGTGCAGGTAGCAGAGAAGAAGCCGAAAAGCTTGTTTCGATTGGCGATTGTGCAGCTTTTTGCGGTGATTTTTATGCAAACGGCAATACAGTAATATCAAAGGCATTGGACGACCGCAGCGGATGCGCTGTTTTAATAAGCGCTATAAAACAGATAAAAACAGTTAAAAATGACCTTTATTTTGTATTTACCATAAGCGAAGAATTGGGATTAAGAGGTGCTAAAACCTCAGCATATTCCATTGCGCCCGACTATGCGGTTGCAATAGATGTAACCAGAACAGGCGATACTCCGTCTAAGCTTTCGATGGCGGTAAGTCTCGGCGGCGGAGCTGCAATAAAAATTAAAGACAGCTCTTTTTTGGCTCATCCATATATTAAACAGCTTATGAAGGATACCTGTGAGGAATTTTGTATTCCGCATCAGTTCGAGGTCTTAGAGGCAGGCGGAACAGACTCGGGCGCAATACATCTTACAGGCGGCGGTGTGGCAACGGGATGTATATCAATCCCAACACGTTACATTCACTCTCCGTGTGAACAAATTAATTTGCGTGACTTAGAAAGTGCCGCAAGGCTCGCGGTAAAAATGATAGAAAAAGGATTTAATCAAGGAGCATAGCTATGGACTATATTTACAGAACAAAAAACGTCTGCGCCCAGCAAATAAAATTTCATTTAGATGGGAATATTGTTACCAACATTGAATTTATAGGCGGATGCAACGGAAATTTAAAGGCAATAGCCAAATTGCTCGAGGGACAAACCGTTGAACATATTGTAGAAAAGCTGTCGGGCAATACCTGCGGCGGCAGACCTACTTCTTGCGCTGACCAGTTGGCTAAAGCTGTAAATCAGGCATATAAAGACGAAATGTAAAAATAATACAAAAACAACTCGGCATATGCCGAGTTGTTTTTTATCTTTTCAAAGTTTTAAACGTAAATCCCTGACTTCTTAAATAATCAATAATCTGCGGCAATGCATCAACTGTTGTCTTCTTCGTTGCTGCATCGTGCATTAAAATTACTGCACCTGAGCGACCCTTTGTTGTTTCTTTAATATTTGCAAGCTGTGTGCTTACTGTTACGTTCTGCCCCTCGGCATCACCATTTAGAGCATTCCAGTCAACATAAACATAATCAATTTCGCTAAGCGCCAATTTATATTCATCTGCCTTGCCGGCTGACCCACCCGGAAAGCGGAACACTTTTGTATATCCCTCTTCACCGACTGTATTTATAACAATTTCTTCAGCCTTTTTTATTTCATCAAAAAAAGATTCTTTTGAATCATAAACCGATTTATAATCGTGACTGTATGAGTGATTTGCTAAAATATGTCCTTCCTCTACGGCCCTTTTTGCCATTTCAGGATATGCCTCTACCATTTTTCCCAAAACAAAAAATGTAGCCTTTACATCCTTTTCTTTTAATACATCAAGTATTCTTGGGGTTATATTAGAGGTTGGTCCGTCATCAAACGTTAAATATGCAATTTTTTCGTCTTCATAGCCATTATATGCCTGCACATACTCTGCTTCAAAGCTTGGTTCTGTTCCATCCTCACGCGGTATGGGTGACGGCGTGGGTGCAGGAAGCAAAAGCAGCTGAGCAGAATAAGGACTTCCGATAATTGTTTCATCATATTTGGGTGTGCTCATTTTTTTTGCAATTGTCACACCGCTAAAAAGCACCGTTATTATCAAAACCGGCAGACAAACACGCATAAAAAACTTTTCAACATCCAGCTTTTTTTTCGGCTTATATCCCTTTCTGGTATAAGTAACCTTATAGTTTTTTCTCATATCTATAACATAGCCTTTCCGCTTAATTACTTTTATAATTTTAGCATAGCACAAAATTGTTAAATTGACAATAAAAAAATAAATAATTTTTATGATAAATTTTACCTTTATAAAATATAATTTATTGAAAAAAATAAATATGAAAAAGGTGATTGCTTGAAAAAATTATTTTGTTTGATTTTATCAATGTTAGTTTTAAGCGGATGCTCTGTTAAAACCGCGCCCACACAAACCACATCAGGCACAAGTGCATACAGCACGCTGTCCAACAAATTATACGGCTGGGGACTAAAAAAGAATGTTAAAGCTCCGCCCGACATTCCGCAGGATGTATTAAAGCTTATGACAAAATACAACGCATATTACATCGACACAGTACCGCGCAGTCTATACCTAACCTTTGACGAGGGATACGAAAACGGCTATACCGGCAAAATTTTAGATATTCTTCGCGACAACGACGTAAAGGCGGCATTTTTTATAACAGGTCCTTATTTAGAAAAAGAAACAGAATTGGTAAAACGAATGGTAGATGAGGGACATATTGTAGGCAATCACACAATAAATCATCCTTCTATGCCCAAGGTAACAGATGACGAAAAACTTAAAAAAGAAATAACCGACTTAAACCTTAGGTTTTATGAAAAATTTGGTCAGAATATGAAATACATAAGACCGCCTATGGGCGAATATTCAGAGCGCACACTTGCACTTTCAAAAGATTTGGGATATACAAATGTTTTCTGGAGCTTTGCATACAAAGACTGGGAAAAAGACAAGCAACGCGGCACAGATTATGCCTATAAGCAAATAACCGACGGCATTCACGACGGATGTGTTTTACTTCTGCACGCAGTATCTAAAGACAATGCAGATGTATTAGACCGTGTTATTAAAGATTTAAAAAACGAGGGATATGTTTTTCGTTCGTTAGATGAATTTGGAATGCAATAGATTTTTTAACTGGGATATTCTTTATCTTCAGGGTTAACCTAATATCATAAAAACCTTGGAGGTAAAACAATTGCGCAAACCAATTTCACTAAAAAAGCGTTCGGTGATTTTTTTCTGTCTTTTTTTACTTTTATCGGCAGGAATCACCGTTGATTGCTCTTTGCGGTATCCTGACTGCATAGATATATTTGAAGGCGAATTTTTAACAGACGACAATACCTCTTCAATTATTTTAGATATTCCTGCATCAAACGAAGGTGTGCTGTTAGATGACGGAACAATATCGGGCGGCAGCTCAATACTGTCAGGCAGCTTTAATGCCGAGCTTAAGCTTTTCGGGATAATTCCCGTACGCACAATTCAGGTTGATGTTCACCCCAAAACTGAGCTTGTTCCCTGCGGCAATACCATAGGAATAAAAATTTTCACACAGGGACTTGTATGCGTAGGAACGTCTGAAATAAAAAGCACAGACGGCAAAATAACAAGTCCGACACTTGACTTTGACATACACGAAGGCGACATATTGCTTTCAGCAAACGGCACACCGCTGGAAACAACAGAACAGTTGGCATCCATTGTAGAAAGCTCCTGCGGCAACATAATAAACTTTAAAATAGAACATGACAAAAAACAAATAATGCGTAAAATATCGCCCGTAAAAACACAAGACGGCTATAAGCTGGGACTTTGGGTGAGAGATTCTACCGCAGGCATTGGCACACTTACTTTTTATGATAATGAAACAAAGCTTTTCGGTGCTTTAGGACATCCGATAGCTGACAGCGACACAGGAGCACTTATGCCCGTATCAAGCGGTACAATTTTAAACGCATCGGTGTTTGACGTCAAAAAAGGCAGCCGAGGCGAACCGGGTGAGCTAAAAGGTGTTTTTTCAAATTCCGACGAATGTTTAGGATATATTAACAAAAACACCGAGCAAGGCATTTACGGAAGCATCACACCTCATATGCTGCCGGAAACACACTCATCCATTCCCGTAGCATCAGGCAGTCAGGTCAAAGAGGGCGAAGCAACAATTCTGTCTAATGTAGACGGCAAAAACGTGCAGGAATTTTCTATCGAAATCCAGAAGATTATGCGCTATAATGCCAACGGCACAAAAGATATGGTTATTAAAATAACCGACCCTGCACTTTTAGAAAAAACAGGCGGTATAGTTCAGGGGATGAGCGGCAGCCCTATTATACAGGATGGAAAGCTAATCGGCGCAGTAACGCACGTTTTTGTTAATGATCCGACACGGGGTTATGGGATTTTTATTGAAAATATGCTGTCGGAGGCAGAGAAAATTAAATAATAAAAATGCTCGTCTACACTATATAGGCGGGCATTTTATTTTATGAAAACAGAGCGAATCGCATCATCTTCTATAATTTGATGGCGAAACACCTTGTATCTTTTTAAATTTATTTGAAAAATAATACATATTTTCAAAGCCACATCGTTCAGCAATTTCCGAAATGCTATATGATGTACCGATAAGTAGCTTTCTGGCTTTTTTGATTCGTTGTTCGGTGATATATTGTAATACCGAAAGATTCAATTCGCGGCGAAACTTAAAATTGAGTGTGGATGCGTTTGTGCCTATACTGTGACATATTTGTTCAATAAGTATTTTGCCTGATAAATTTTCATCTATATAAGCTATAGCAGAATTGACAAGGGTGTCGGAACAAGTTGTTTCTTCATAATTATTTCCCTTTGGATGGCTCTGAGAATAAATCTGGAACAGTATGTCGAGAAGCAGATGCTCGCGGTATCCGGTAGATATTGCATCATCTCTTGAAAGTAAATTTTCCAGGTTCGTAATATTTGAAACAAATCTCTGTTTGTCTGTAAAATTTATTTTTCCAAATGGTATTTCAATTTTATAGGGACAAACATTATTGCCCGTAAATTTTACATAAACGAACTCTATAGGCTCAATTACATTACGATGGTAATGAATGTAGTCTGGGAGAATATAACAGTCACCCGCAGATACCTTTTCTTTAATCCCATTTGTTTCTATAACAAAACTGCCTTTTTTGAGATAAAAAAGAGCGTGGGTTGGTTGATATCCGTCAGTTACATGGAATTCACTCCTGGTTGAATAGTTGGATTCTATAATTTTAAACGGAAATTGCATAAAAAAACCTCTGTTTATTGTTGGATTTTATAAGTTTTATTTTAGCATATTCTATTTTAATAGTCAATTGTGAGATGTATAATAGAGGAAAAGGAGTGGTTATATGAAACAGGTTACTTTAAATCTACAAAAGGAATATGAGTGCGATGTGCTTGTTTGCGGCGGAGGTGTAAGCGGTTTTGCGGCAGCGGTATCAGCTGCAAGATGCGGAGCGAAGACAATGCTTATTGAATCCGGAGGCTTTCTTGGCGGAACAGCAACAAAAGGTCTTGTAGCACCTTTTATGACTTGCTATGATGCTGAAGGGAAAGAAAGAATTATAAAAGGTCTGTATTCAGAACTTGAAAAAAGACTTCTTGAAAAAAACGGAGCTGTTGCGCCTGAAAAATGCTCAGGTGGTGATAGTTACAGCGGATATCGCACAAAAGGGCATATCGGTGTAATGCCTTTTGATACAGAAACTATAAAAATTATTTTTGAACAAATGTGCCTTGAGGCAGGAGTGGAACTTTTGTATCATACCAATCTGTTAGGTTGTGAAAGAGAAGAAAAAAATATCTCAAAAGTATATGCGGCAGATAACAATGACATTATCTCCATAAGCGCAAAAATGTTTATTGATACTACGGGAACGGCGACTCTGGCTTATAAGGCAGGCGCTCAGACAATGCGCGGAAATGATGACGGAATACTGCAGACGGCATCTATGTTCTTTGTAATTTCAGGAGTGGATAAACAGATTTTGGACGAGTATATGAACAAGAACGAAGAAATGCGTGCAAGATATTTTATGGATATTATCGAGCAGGGTAAAAAAGATGGTACATTCCCTTGTGGTACAAGGAAAATAAGAATATTTAAAAATCCCAATGGTACTTTTACGGTAAATATGGCACAAATCGATGAGCAAATCAACGAACTGGATAACAGGGAAATTACAAAGGGCGAAATAAATCAGCGACTGCAAATTCAGAAACTTATTGAATTTATGCGTAAAAACATTCCGGGACTTGAGAATGTTGAACTTTTTGCAACAGCTTCAGACCTTGGTATAAGGGAAAGCAGACGCATTGTAGGCAAAACCCTTTTCTGCCTTGAAGATATTAAACAGGCTAAAAAATTTGACGACCGTATTGCGGTTTGCGCAAACTCTATAGATATGCATCAGAAAGACAGAGTGAGTTATACGGCTCATACCGGTAAAAACTATTATATCCCGCTTTCCTGTCTTATTTCAAATAGTGTAGATAACCTGCTTACTGCAGGAAAAAGTCTGTCGGCTGATAAATATGCTTTTGCTGCTGTAAGAGTTATGCCGCCCTGTATTGCAATGGGCGAAGCTGCAGGTATAACTGCAGCACTTGCGGCACAAAAAAGCGTTGCAGCAGGCGATGTCCCGCATGAAGAAGTGCAGAAAATACTTATTGATAACGGTGCATTTCTAGGATAACAGAAATTTGTTGTCCCCTATTGACAACAGTGGTGTCAGGCTCGCCGATAATTCAAAATGGCCGAATTGTGGGAGCTGTGACACACGTATTTGTGAATGATCCAACACGTGGATACGGCATATTTATTGAGAATATGTTAGCTGAGGCAGGAAAAATCAAATAGGAAAGGGACTGTAAAAAAATCTTACTTTTTTTACAGTCCCTTAATTTATTAAAGTGCAGAATTTTGTCTGAATTTAAGCGGGGAAATCCCGACTGCTTTCTTAAAAGAATTACTGAAATAATAAACATCATTATAGCCACAGTTTTCACCAATTTGACTTATTGAAAGGTTTGTGTTTACCAAAAGCTCTTTTGCTTTACTGATGCGAAAATCAGTTATACAATTTATTGGCGTTATACCATAATGCGACTTGAATTTGTGTATAAGTGTCTGTATTGAATAACCTGTTATTTGAGCCAGTGTTTTAAGATTTATATTTTCCGAAAAATGTTCACTTATATATTCATACGCTGGAGCAATGTCGTTTTCTTTTGTGATTTTTTGCTTTGAAGTTAGGAGTATATCATTTACAAAATGTTCAATGATACGAAGCGGCGTCTTTTTTAAAATGGCATTTTCTATGTGCAATACTGTGTTTCTAAGCCTATTGATGTCAGTCTCATCATATTCCAATATTTCTGTATCGCAGATCGAATGAGAAAACCTAATGATTATATATGATATGGGCTTTATTATTCTTTTACGAAATGACACACCTTTTCTGAAAACGACAGGGTTAAAAGGAAGAATTTTTTGAGATGTGTTTTTTGTGGTGTATTCATATTCACCGCACAATGTAATAATAAGACTGGTCGATCTGTGTGTGCCGCATTCAATTTCAAACTTTTCTTTGTATGAAATATCACAATGTAATACCATATATTATCTCCTTTAATATTTTATAAAAAATCTAAAATTCTCTCTATTTATATAGTGTATAATTTATTATATAATATAAAATATAAAAACACAAGAGATTGGGTGATAATTTTGAAAAGGGATGTTAAATCAAAAGAAATGAGTTACGATGTTGTAGTAGTTGGTGGCGGACTTTCGGGAATGTGTGCAGCTATCGCCGCTGCAAGGCACGGAGCAAAAACAGCACTTATCCATGCTCGGCCCGTATTCGGTGGAAATGCCTCAAGCGAAATAAGAATGCATATATGCGGTGCATCTGCAAATATGGCAAAACCAATGCTTGAAGAAAGCGGGATTTTATATGAATTGTTGCTCGAAAATAAAGCATTCAATGATTATTTTAATTACAGTATTTGGGATATGATTTTGTATAAAAGAATAAGAGAACAGGACAATCTAAGCTTTTATCTCAATACTGTTATGGACGATTGCACTGTGAAAGACAATATTATAACGAGCATCATGGCTTATCAGCAAACAACTGAAACACGATATAAAATAACAGGTAAAATTTTTGTTGATGCAACAGGGAATTCCACACTTGGATATCTTGCAGGTGCAGAGTATAAAACAGGCAGTGAATCAAAAAAAGAATTTAATGAGCCCCACGCACCAACTAAATCGAATAATAACACAATGGGAAACACTCTTTTATTTAAAGCTGTTGACAGGGGAACATCAATTCATTTTAAACGCCCCGATTTCGCATATACTTTTACAGAAGAACAGTTAAAATACCGTACACACGGTAAGGTCAGCGAACAGACAAAAAAATATTTAGACGAAGAAGAAATACGAATTACATCTGTTGGCTCTGCTACAATAGATACCGGTTACTGGTGGATAGAGCTGTGCGGTAATACAGATGATATTATCGATGAATATGAAGAAATTCGTGATGAACTGGTTTGTTGTATATACGGTATTTGGGACCATATAAAAAATGGCGGTAATCATGGCGCTGAAAGCTATGATTTAGAGTGGGTTGGAATGCTACCGGGAATGCGTGAAAGCAGGCGTTTGGTGGGTGATTATATGCTCAATGAAAATGATATTCTGGAAAACAGACAATTTGATGATGCTGTTTGTTATGGTGGTTGGCCTATGGATATACATACCCCCAACGGTCTTTATGATTTTGACAAAAAACCATCAGAAGTTTACTTTTTTGACGGGACATATACAATTCCATATCGTTCGTATTACTCAAAAAATATAGAGAATCTTATGATGGCAGGAAGGAACATAAGTGCAACAAAAATGGCAATGGGTTCTACTCGCGTTATGGGAACATGCGCTGTTGGTGGTCAGGCAGTTGGAACAGCGGCAGCTATGTGTATAGATAATAACTGCCTTCCGCATGAAATTTTAAATCATATACATAAATTACAACAAATTCTCCTAAAAGATGATTGCTATATCCCAAATGTTGCAAACTGTGATAAGTATGATAAGGCAAGAGAGGCAACCGTAAAAGCATCTTCCGAAAGAGAAGGTTTTGAAGCAGCAAATGTTGTAAGTGGCATAACAAGACAAACCGAAAGCAACACGAATTTATGGGTGTCTGATGGTGTGGCAAAAGGCGGAGAAACTCTGAGCTTTGAGTTTGGAAAGGAGTATAGTGTTTCGCAAATTAGGCTTGTTTTTGACACGAACTTTAACTATTCCATAAAGCAGACACAAAATTCGAAAAGACAAAAACAACAAAGAAAAGGAGTTCCGTCCGAGCTCGTAAAAGATTACAGCGTTGAATTATGGAAAAACAATTCGGTTGTTTTTCGAAAAAATATTTGCGAAAATCATCAACGTTTGAATGTTATTGATTTCCCCTATATTTCTTGTGATAAGCTTACAATCACCATAACAGAAACCAATGGAGCAAAAGATGCACATGTTTATGAAGTGAGAATATATTGATTTTTAGTTAAAAACTAACATTTAGTAAAAGTGTTGTCCCCTATTGACAACAGTCGTGAGCGGTTCACCAATAATACAGAACGGCAAAATCGTCGGAGCTGTAACTCACGTATTTGTGAATGATCCAACACGTGGATACGGCATATTTATTGAGAATATGCTCAAAGAAGTCAGCTGAAAAATGGGATGTAAATTTATCCCCCCACACACAAAATATGTAGTTTTTAAATTGTTTTTTCAAAAAAGTAAAAAACATTTCAAAAAGAAAAGGAATCTTAACTTAATGATATTTGAAATTCCCCTCTCTTTTTTATCTGCTTAAAAAGTTTAAAACAATGAATATTGGCATTATATTTCGTTGAGCGAGTAAATAGAGAGGGGGCTGTCAGATGAGATTATTTTTTTATTAAAAATTACCGATTTTATTAAAAATTGCTCGTTCTTTTTAACAGTGTTGATTTTGCTGTTGAGACGTGTTAAACTATACTAAGATTCAGTACTATTTGACGAAAGGAATATTTTATATGAATATACGAATCTTAGAGTTATTTCCGGTGCAAAAGCAGCTACAGGGCTTACAGTTATAATAGATGTATTCCGTGCAATGACAGTAGAAGCTTATATCATAAATAACGACGCATCAGAGCTTATTCCTATGGGCGATATTAACGAGGCTTATTCATACAAGATGTCTAAACCTGAAACCGTACTTATAGGCGAACGCGGCGGTGCAAAATGTCAGGGATTTGATTATGGAAACTATCCTTCTGCGATAAAAAATGTAAATTTTTCAGGAAAAACTGTTATACATACAACAAGTGCAGGAACGCAAGGGATTATAAATGCACATAATGCAACTGAAATTATTACAGGAAGTTTTGTAAATGCAAAGGCTATTGTTAAATACATAAAGAAAAGAAATCCTGACGAAGTTTCGCTGGTATGTATGGGACTTGAGGGAAAGAAAACTACTACAGAAGACAGATTTTGTGCTGAATACATAAAAAGTCTTTTAGAGGATGAACCTATAAAGATGAGCACGATTATTAACGAATGTAAAAAAACGGACGGAGCTAAATTCTTTAAGCCTAAAAACAATTTAATTTTTCCTACAGAGGACTTTTGGCTGTGTTTAGAAGCGAATGTATTTGACTTTGTTCTGTCTGTTGAAAAAGGAGACGACGGATTATTTCGCACAATAAGAAAGGATGTTTAATGTCATGGAACTTGCAATTCAGTTTTATGATGCATGGAAATAAAGAGGAATAGACGGTGGTATAAAGACTATAAAAGAAGCAGGATTTGATGCAATTGATATGTCTTATTATTACGACGCTGCCGCTTGTTTTCTTGGTGAGGATTATATTGAAAAAGCATACGAAGTTAAAAATGCGTTAAAAAAATACAAATTAAAATGCCGCCAGGCTCATGCTCCGATAGAGTGTTACTATTTAATGGCGCAAGATAACACGTCCCCGGAATATGTCAGACTTAAGCGTGCAATAGAAAGTGCCGGCATTATAGGCATAGAGCATATCGTAATTGTAGGTATCGAGGTTCCGGCACCCCACGCATCATATCTTAATATTAACTATAACTATGATTTTTACAAAAGCTTAGAGCCGCTATGCAAACAATATGGTGTTATAATTGCTGTAGAAAATCTGAGAAAATCGTTTACTTATCCCGATCTTATGAATGAAATAATCAGAAAGCTTGACTCTCCTTGGTTTAAGGTTCTTGTGGATGTAGGTCATACATGGGTAAGAGCAGATATGCAGCCGGGAGAATATATCAGAGGTCTTGATCCTAATGTCATATGCGGTTTACACGTTCACGATACGCACGGAATCAGGAAGGGTGTAGATGAACATCTTTTACCCTGGATGGCAGAAATTGATTTTGATGATTTAATGAAAGCACTTAAAGAGGTTGGGTATGACGGAGACGTTACTCTTGAAATCAGACCATTTATTGAAAAATATGCATCGAAAGGTCTTCTTGAACCTGCCCTTAAGTTTGCTGAGGCTGTAGGACGAAAACTTGTATCTATGTATTGATATAACCTCTTGCAATGTTTTAAATACATACCGATATGATTAAATCAAACAAAGGGGCTGTCTCAATAATCATATATAGCGAATAATTATGCAAGGTTTGGTTGTAGGAAATGGATTTATCCATTCCGCGGAACGCATTAATGCGTTCACTACAATATTTTGTGCATAAATATTTATAAAAAATGATTATTGAGACAGCCCCTTTTTAATTTATAAGTATCCTTAAGAATACTCGGCATAAATAATCCTTTTATTTTATTTAATTAAGTTTTCAACAGCATTAGCTGCTGCATCAATATAATCTGCTTTAAAATCTTCAATATTGCCCGAATCGCAGGCGGATGCTAAAGCAGGGTCAATCGGAATGCGAGAAAGAAGCGGCAGATGATGTTCTTTAGCAATATCTTCAATATGGCTGTCGCCGAACACTTTAATTTCTTTACCGCAGTCGGGGCATTTTAAATAACTCATATTTTCAACCAAGCCTAAAATAGGAATGTTCATCATTTTTGCCATTTTAACTGCCTTTTCAACAATCATTGATACCAGTTCCTGAGGGGAGGCGACAATAATTATTCCGTCAACAGGAAGTGACTGAAATACTGTTAACGGAACATCGCCTGTTCCCGGGGGCATATCTACAAACATAAAGTCTACATCGTCCCAGATAACATCTGTCCAGAACTGCTTTACTGTTCCTGCAATAACCGGACCGCGCCATACAACAGGGTCGGTATCGTTTTCTAAAAGCAGGTTGATTGACATTATATCAATTCCGGTTTTTGTGCGTGTGGGAAGTATTCCGTCTTCTGTTCCTACCGCCTTAGATGTTATTCCGAATGCTTTAGGAATAGATGGGCCTGTAATGTCGGCATCTAAAATTGCACTATGATAGCCTTTTTTATTCTGTGCAACGGCAAGCATAGATGTAACTAACGATTTACCGACGCCGCCTTTGCCGCTGACTATTCCGATTACTTTTTTAATGTGACTCATAGCATGTGGTGCTTCTAAAAAATCTGCAGGATTATGCTCGCGCGATGAACAGTTAGCAGAGCATGAACCGCAGTCGTGATTACAATTTTCGCTCATTTTTACATCTCCTTATTAATTCATAACTATTATTATACGTTTTTTATAATGCGTTGTCAAGGATGCCGATATACAGATTTTAAAGTCTTTTTTTGGAAAAAATTACACGATTTTATGTATTTGATTTACTTTTTTATTAATTTATGGTAGAATAAATTTGTGAATTTTAATTTTATTTTAACACAAAATAAATCCATAGGTAATAACAAGGAGATTAAATATGAGAGATTATAAAATCGAAACTGAAAAAAGGGTTGCATTTATAAAAAAAGCAATGGCAGATGCACACGCAGACGGTATTGTCTTCGGCAACAGCGGCGGAAAAGACAGCGCCTTGGTTGGTATCTTGTGCAAGATGGCTTGCGATAATGTTTTGGGTGTAATAATGCCGTGCCAGTCAAAACGCAACTTTGGCGAAGATATGGATGACGGAATTGATGTTGCAACACAGTTTAATATCGAAACCATAACAGTTGATTTAACAAGTGTTAAAGAAGAAATGGTAAAGCAGATTGAATCAGTAACCGGTACAACCGATACAGCAAAAAGCAATATTGCGCCAAGACTGAGAATGACAACACTTTACACCATAGCTCAAAGCCGCAACGCAATGGTTGCAGGAACGGGCAACAAGTGCGAGCTTTATATGGGTTATTTTACTAAGTGGGGCGATGGCGGTTGCGATATTAACCCTATTGCCGATTTAACAGTCAGCGAAATATACGAGTTTTTAACATATTTAAACGCACCTGAAAATATTATTAAAAAAGCACCGTCGGCAGGACTTTTTGAGGGTCAGACAGACGAGCAGGAAATGGGTGTGACCTATAAGCAGATTGAAGAGGTTATGGCGACGGGAACAACCGACGACAAAGCGGCGGCAGAAAAAATTATAAGAACCAATCAGCGCACAGAGCACAAACGCAGAATGCCGCTTTGGTATGCCGAATGATGTCAGAAAGAGAGGAAAAAACAATGAGTGCAGCCCGTATAAAAGAGCTTACCGAGCTTTTAAACTATCATGCACATAAATACTATGTAGAGGATTCTCCTGAGATTTCTGACTATGAATATGACCATCTTCTGCATGAGCTTGAGCAGCTGGAAGAAAAGTATCCTGAGCTTAAAGACCCGGCATCCCCGACTGTAAGGGTAGGCGGCCGGATTTTAGAGGGATTTGAATCTGTAACTCACGATGTACCTATGCAGAGCCTGCACGATTCATTTAACGAGCAGGATGTGCTCGATTTTGATGCGCGCGTAAGCGGAGTTTTAGGCAGCGGCACATATGAGTATGTGGCAGAGCATAAAATTGACGGTCTTTCGGTATCGTTAGAATACCGTGACGGCTTGTTCGTGCGTGGCTCAACCCGAGGGGATGGCATAACGGGTGAGGATGTAACGCAAAACTTAAAAACAATCGCATCTATTCCGTTAAGGCTTAAAGATGCAGTTCCGCTTTTAGAGGTGCGCGGCGAGGTGTTTATGGCAAAGGATACCTTTGACAGCTTAAATGCCCGTAGAGAAAAAAATGAAGAGCCTCTTTTTGCAAATCCGAGAAATGCGGCGGCAGGCAGCTTGCGTCAGTTAAATCCTGCTATAGCAAGAGAAAGAAAGCTAGATATATTTGTGTTTAACATTCAAAAAATTGAAGGGGTAGAAATAAAGACGCATACCGAAGCTTTAGACTTTTTAAAAGAACAGGGCTTTAAGGTTATACCTCAGCGCAAGGCGTATAAAACCATAAAAGAGGCATTTGACAGAGTTTTGGAAATAGGCGAGGAACGTTACTCGTTGCCGTTTGAAATAGACGGAGCGGTGCTTAAAATAAACAATTTAGAGCAGCGCGAAATTTTAGGCTCGACCTCTAAGTTTCCCAGATGGGCAGAGGCATATAAGTTCCCTGCTGAGACTAAAAAGACCAAGCTTTTAGATATTATAGTTCAGGTTGGCAGAACAGGTGTTATAACTCCGAATGCAGTTCTTGCGCCTGTTCGTGTAGCAGGCTCAACAGTCAGCCGTGTAACACTTCATAACCTTGATTATATTCGTGAAAAGGATATTAAAATAGGCGATTATGTTATGGTAAGAAAGGCAGGGGATATAATCCCCGAGGTTGTTGAGGTATCGAAAGAAGACCGAGACGGCACAGAACGGGATTTTCATATGCCCGAAAGATGCCCCGAGTGCGGAGCAGAGGTTTTGCGCACAGATGGCGAGGCGGCATATCGTTGCGTTGGCACATCCTGCCCTGCACAGCTCGCACGTTCTATAATTCATTTTGCATCACGCGATGCGATGGATATTGACGGCTTAGGACCTGCAATAGTGAATCAGCTTATAGATAACGGCTTAATTACATCGTGGGCAGATTTATATTATCTTAACAAAGAAGATGTTGCCAAGCTTGAAAAAATGGGTGACAAATCGGCGCAAAATCTTCTTGATGCGCTGGAAGAAACCAAAAAAAGAGAGCTTTCAAGACTGTTGTTTGCGTTCGGAATACGATTAAACGGTCAACGTTCGTCAAAGCTTTTGGCAAAGCATTTCGGTTCTTTAGAAAACATTATGAATGCCACCGCAGAAGAAATGTCGCAAATACCCGACATTGGTGAAAAAACCGCGCAAAATGTTTTTGAGTATTTAAAAAATGAAAAAAATCTTGAATTGATACAAAAGCTTGCAGAAGCAGGCGTAAACACCGAATATCACGCGGAAGAAGGCGAAACAAACCGCTTATCGGGCAAAAAGTTTGTTATAACGGGCAAGTTCGAAGAGCTGTCGCGTGCCGAAATGACCGCTTTGGTAGAAAAAAACGGAGGTAAGGCATCGGGCAGTGTATCAAAAAATACTGACTATGTAATTGCAGGCGAAGATGCCGGCAGCAAGCTCGATAAGGCGAATGCCTTAGGTGTTACGGTGCTTACGTTTGACGAGTTTATGAAAATGCTGGGTGAATAATTTTAAAAGGTGCGGAGTGTCCGCACCTTTTATGTTTTTGTTTGGGTTTAATTTTATATTCGTAGGGGTGGGGTTCTATCCTCGCCCGATTATTCGGGAGGGCGCAGAGACCCTCCCCTACAGGCAACATATTTGCAGAACAAAAATTGTAGGGGTCGGCGTCCCCGACGACCTGATTGCATAAATTTTAGACTGAACGGACAGATGTGAGCATATGTCCCTACAATTTAAATTTTGTTTTGTAGGGAATGCATTTA
>JAFYXI010000035.1 GCA_017546245.1 Clostridia bacterium
GCGGATTGATTGTAGAGGCAGACGGAAAAATAATGGACTCAAGCCTTAAGAAGCATCTTAAGGATGTAAAGGATGTGATAAGCAAATGAGTACTAAAACTGACGAAATCAGCCAGATTATAAAAGAACAAATTAAAAATTACGAATCTAAAATAGAAATGCAGGAAACAGGTACTGTTATTCTTGTTGGTGACGGTATCGCACGTGTATATGGCTTAAGAGCATGTATGGCGAGTGAGCTTTTAGAGTTTGATGACGGAAGTATGGGTATGGCTCAGAATTTAGAGAGCGAAACAGTATCCGTTGCTTTATTATCTAACGAAAACAATATTCACGAAGGCTCTGTTGTGCGTCGTACCGGTAAGGTAGTATCCGTACCGGTTGGTGATGCACTCTTGGGCAGAGTAGTTGACGCATTGGGTAATCCGATAGACGGAAAAGGACCTGTTGCTACAACTCAGACAAGGCCTATAGAGTCAGAAGCTCCAGGAATTATTGAAAGAAAAAGCGTATCTGTACCGTTGCAGACAGGTATTAAAGCAATAGACAGTATGATACCTATCGGCAGAGGTCAGAGAGAGCTTATTATCGGTGACAGACAGACCGGTAAAACAGAAATTGTTATAGATACTATAATAAATCAAAAAAATACGGGTGTAATTTGTATTTACGTTGCAATCGGACAGAAAAATACAGCAGTAGTTCAGCTTGCAAACGAGCTTGCTAAAAACGGTGCAATGGAGTATTCGATTATTGTATCTGCATCTGCATCAGAAACAGCTCCTCTTCAGTATGTAGCGCCCTATTCGGGCTGTGCGATGGCTGAATACTTTATGGAGCAGGGCAAAGATGTTTTGATAATTTATGATGATTTATCAAAGCACGCAATTGCATACCGCGCACTTTCGCTGCTTATAAGACGTCCGCCGGGACGCGAAGCATATCCCGGTGATGTATTCTATCTTCACTCAAGATTATTAGAGCGTGCTGCGTGTGTTGCGCCTGAATACGGCGGCGGCTCGATAACAGCTCTTCCTATTATTGAAACACAGGCAGGCGACGTTTCTGCGTATATTCCGACTAATGTTATTTCTATAACCGACGGACAGATATTCTTGGAAACCGAGCTTTTCCACGCCGGAATTATGCCTGCGATAAACCCCGGTATTTCAGTCAGCCGTGTTGGCGGTTCGGCTCAGCTTAAGGCGATGAAAAAAGTATCGGGTGAATTAAAGCTTTTATATGCTCAGTACCGTGAACTTCAGGCATTTTCGCAGTTTGGAAGCGATTTGGATGAAGATACCAAAAATCGTTTAGCTCTTGGCGAAAGAATAGTAGAAGTGTTAAAACAAAAGAAAAATGCACCTGTACGTGTAGGCTGTCAGGTTGCTATCGTATATGCTGTTGTAAACGGATATTTAAATGATATTCCGGTTAATAAAGTGGCAGAATACGAGGAAAGACTTTTTGAGTTGTTAGAGGCGGATTACAAAAATCTTCTTGAACGATTTGAAAGTAACTTCTGCGACGATGAAGATATTGATATGCTTAAAAAAGCACTCGACGAGATGAAGGAGTGATTTTATGGGCGTAGATATTAAAAGCTTAAAAAATCGCATTAAGAGTGTAGATTCAACTCTGCATCTTACAAAAGCGATGGGGCTTGTAGCATCTGCAAAAATTCGCGGAGCAACAATAGCAATGGGTAAAAGCAGAGAGTATGCCAAAGCATTAGATGATACCGTTTCGATGCTTGCATCTGCAAAATCCTGCGAAAAAAGCGAATATATGAAAAACGGCGAAAAAGAGAAAATATGCCTTATTGCAATTGCGGGCGACAGAGGTCTTGCAGGCGGATATAATTCAAATCTTTTTAAGCTGGCAGATTCGCAGAATGCAGAAAGAATTATTCCCATAGGCAAAAGAGCCTGCGAAAGATATGGAAGCGAGCAGGTTAAAACCGAGACTTTTTCGTACTCTGACGCTGCAGTTCTTGCGCAAGAACTCTGCGAGGATTTTAAAAACAGAAAATACGAAAAGATAGGAATTGTTTTTACCAAGTATCTTTCTATGATGACGCAGACACCTGAAATAGAGTGGCTTTTACCGCTTAGCAAATCAGAGAAAAAATCCAAAGCAGATATAATTTACGAGCCGGATGAAAGAACTGTTTTAGAAGCGGTAATGGAAGAATATATTGCAGGTAAAATTGTTTCTGCCGCAAAAGAAAGCTTTACCTGCGAAGTTGTTGCAAGACGTTTTGCTATGGATAATGCAGGTAAAAATGCAGGCGAAATGATAGACAGCTTAAAGCTTGAATATAACAGAGCAAGACAGGGTGCAATTACACAGGAAATAACAGAAATTGTTGCCGGAAGCGGCATGTAAGGAGACAGAAATATGTCAAATTTATCAAAGGGTAGTGTTATGCAGGTTGTAGGACCTGTTGTAGATATTCATTTTGAAGAGGGCAATTTACCTGCCATATACAATGCACTTACCATGCAGATTGGCGATAAAACTCTTACTGTAGAGGTTGCACAGCATATCGGTGATAATACAGTAAGGTGTATTGCTATGGCATCTACCGACGGATTGACGAGAGGAACACCTGTTACCGATACAGGAAAAGCTATAAGCGTTCCGGTAGGCAGAAAAACGCTCGGAAGAATTTTTAATGTTTTAGGTGACCCGGTTGATAATAAACCTGCACCTTCAGATGTTGAAAAATGGGATATTCACCGTCCTGCGCCTGAATATTCAGAGCTTTCTACATCAACCGAAATTTTAGAAACAGGTATTAAGGTTATAGACCTTATCTGCCCGTATTCAAAGGGCGGAAAAATCGGTCTTTTCGGCGGTGCCGGTGTAGGCAAGACCGTGCTTATTATGGAGCTTATAAATAATATTGCAAAAGAACACGGTGGCCTTTCGGTATTCACCGGTGTTGGTGAGCGCACAAGAGAGGGTAATGACCTTTACAACGAAATGATGGAATCGGGCGTTTTATCTAACACCACATTGGTATACGGTCAGATGAACGAACCGCCGGGAGCGAGAATGCGTGTTGGTCTTTCAGGACTTACTATGGCAGAATATTTCCGTGAAGAAGAAGGGCAGGACGTGCTCTTGTTCATTGATAATATTTTCAGATTTACTCAGGCAGGTTCAGAGGTTTCGGCTCTGTTAGGAAGAATGCCGTCAGCTGTTGGTTATCAGCCGACGCTGGCAAACGAAATGGGTATGCTTCAGGAGAGAATAACATCAACTAAAAAAGGTTCTATTACATCTATTCAGGCGGTATATGTTCCGGCGGATGACCTTACTGACCCGGCGCCTGCGACTACATTTGCGCACTTAGATGCTACAACCGTTCTCTCAAGAACAATAGCATCACAGGGCATATATCCTGCTGTTGATCCGCTTGAATCAACAAGCCGCATTCTTTCAGCTGATGTTTTGGGCGAAGAGCACTATAATGTAGCCCGTGAAGTGCAGAGAATACTTCAAAGATATCAGGAGCTTATGGATATTATCGCAATTATGGGTATGGATGAGCTTTCGGACGAAGACAAACTTTTGGTTCAAAGAGCAAGAAAAATACAAAGATTCTTATCTCAGCCATTCCATGTATCAGAAAAGTTTATCGGAATTAGCGGTGTATATGTTCCGCTTTCAGAAACTATAAGAGGTTTTAAAGAAATCATCGAAGGTAAACACGACGACTTGCCTGAATCGGCATTTTTATTTGTAGGAACTATTGATGAGGCAGTTGAAAAGGCGAAAAAGGTGGTATGATGAAAACATTTAAATTTGTTATTTCAACACCTGACGGCAATTTGTTTGACGGAGATATAGTTAAGGTATCTCTTCGCGGAACAGAGGGTGACCTTGCGGTGCTTGCAAACCATACTCCGTTTGTAACCTCGGTAAAACCGTGCAGATGTAATATAGAACTTGAAGATGGTACAGAAAAAACATTTGAAGTAGAAAGAGGGCTTTTAAGTGTATCATCACAAAATGCAACACTGATGTCCGGAAGCGCAAAATGGGTATAATAAAAAGCAACAAACCGTTTAGGTTTGTTGCTTTTTATTTTTATAGACAAATATATTATTAAATTGACTATTTTGCCATTATGTTGTACAATGGATATATCAGGGCTTTTACTTTGTAAATAATAAAAGTGTTAATGGTTGTAAATGAGCTTAGCATTGTCCATAAAACTGCACCTAAAACTTTAAAGTTGCAATTTATCTAATTCTGTTGGAGATTTAATCTATGATGAAATAGGGTGGAAACACTATGTGAGATTAAGATTCACAGGTCCTCTTGATGCCTATGCTACATCAACAACTAAACGGAATGCAGATAAGTTTTATAACTATAATCTTAAAAGTTATAAGATGACAGAAATTATAGTTGAATATATGGATGGAACAACAGAAAAAGTTACTCAGTATCATGATGATATTCTTGGTTAGAATTTTCGGGAAAAGATTATAAGCCAATTGCATTTTTATCGTTCCGTTATTAAAATTTAATACATAGTTTGCCGATAAGGAAAACTGTAGGGGAATGGCGTCCTCGACCTCCCGAGCAAAAGAACAGAAACAGCAGGCTGGATTTTAACCCAAGAAAGAAGGATTGTTTATGAAGAAAGCAGCAAACTATAAAATAAGAGAAATGATGCCGAAAGACAATAAGGCGGTTGCAGAGCTTATAAGATATAATCTTAAAAATCACGGACTTGATATTCCGGGAACTGTATATTTTGATTCTGTTTTAGATAATCTTTGTGTATTTTATTCCAATAACGAAAAACGCGGATATTATGTGCTTGTTGATGAAAATGACCAAGTAATGGGCGGAATTGGTTTTGCTGAATTTATCCCGTTTAAATATTGTGCAGAACTTCAAAAGCTGTATCTGGCAGATGAAGTAAAAGGTTTGGGTTTGGGATATAAGATGATAAGCCACGTTGAAAATAAAATGACAGAAAAGGGTTATAAGGCATCTTATCTCGAAACTCACAAAAATCTTAAAATTGCGATGCATCTTTATGAAAAATGCGGATACAAAAAGATAGACCGTCCTAAAGAAGTTGCACATGGTGCAATGACGGACTTTTACTATAAAAATCTTTAATAAACTATAATATATAAAATAAAAGGAGACAGAAGTATGCGATTAACATTAGAAGTAAAAAACAAAAACGGAGAAATTTTATCTTCAAAGAGCGGAGAAAATTATGCTGTTTTAGTATATGAATCTGAATATGCAGAGGGAGATACCCTTGTTTTAAAAAGCTCTGAAAAAGATGTTTATTTAATGTTAAAACTTGAAGATTCTATGAATGAAGAGTTTATTTATCTTACAAAAGATGAGCTTACATATCTTATTCCGTTCGGAGAAAAAAGAATATCTTATTCGCCGAAGACTTTTATCGGTAAAAAACATGTATTAACTGTTAGAACAGCAACAAATGCAGAAATTTGCGCTAACAAAAATCTTGCCAGAAACTGCTATGACCAGCACGGCGATACCGGGTGCTATCCGCACGTTCACGCAAATGTTGAAACTCGCGGTGAGGCCATGTTTGCTGCAAAAAATGCTATAAACGGAAATCGTTGCAACACAAGCCACGGTGGCTGGCCTTACGAATCGTGGGGCATTAATATGCAGGATGATGCCGAAATAACAATTGAGTTCGGCAGAACGGTTGAAATAGACAGTATGGTTTTGGTTACCAGAGCAGATTTTCCGCACGATAATTACTGGAAACAGGTAACCTTTACATTTTCTGATGGCAGCAACTTGGTTTATGATATGGAAAAATCATATGATCCGCATTGTATTGAGCTTGCCGAAAAGAAAAAGGTAAGCTGGATTAAACTAGAAAAGCTTATTAAAGACCCTGAGGAACCGTCACCGTTTCCGGCTCTTAGTCAATGGGAGGTTTACGGAACGGAAATTAAATAATTTACTCGCTTTGTTCATTTGCCTGAGGAAGAAGCTCTTCCTCGGGCTTTTCCATTTTAACTTTTTGTGCTATGTTTTCTATATATTCTGCAACGACTGTAATTTCTATTGTATCATCGTCTATAAAATTATACGATGGTGTTGTTTTTACAAGCTCTGAGTCGGGCAGAGCAGATAAGTCAATCTCTTCTTCGATTTTTCGTATTCCGTCGGCTATAACAGCATCTTCAGAAAGCAGAGTATCAACTAGTTTTACTTCGTTAAAGGTATTAACCGTTAAAGTTATGCCTAAATAGTTTTTGAAAAGTGACAATTCGTAATCTTTTTCTGTTTTTTCGTATTCTGTAAAATCAGGCTCGGGATTTTTATAAAAATTAATCCTTTTTCCGAACAATGTTAAACTGTATTTTTTTAATATGTTGTCTGTCTTTTCTTTCACTGTATGTATTTTAGAAAACGCCTTGGTAATCTCGTACCAAGTGCGCGCATAAATTTCGCCATCAGCATTTAAATACCGAGTAGGAACGTTACGCTCGCTCGAAATAACACCGCTTACTAAAAGCGAATTTTTTTGCACGGAATCACCTATTTTAACAACCGGCAAACCGTTTCTTACAATCATAGAATGAATAACCCCGTCCTTTGCCGCAACTAAAGAACAATAATCGTCGGCATTAAAAATTTCGGGTATGGCTTTTTTTTCTTTAACACTTACAATTATTTTAGAACCTCTTTTTTCTGCCCATAGCCATGATAAAGACGGTGTTTTGATAAGCATATCATTTTTTAGCTTTTTCTGGTCTATATTAAATCGTAATTTACCTATCGAAAGTCCGCACTCTTCAAGATTTTTTAGTATAACAGCTTTTGAAAGCTCATTATTTCCAACAATTTCTATATCCCATATAAAAAGATTTAAAGCCATAATTCCCAGCATAAAAATAATTATGCCGCCCAAAAGCATTTTACGGCCTTTGTGCTTATTTAAGGTTATCGGCAGGCCGCATTTTGCCAGAATTTTAAGCCGTACACCGGTTTTAGATGCACTGTGACGTAACATTTTAAAACCTCGTATGCTGATTTTAAGACGTATAGTGCTTTCTGACAGTCTTACAATATCCCATACATATATTCCTCTTGCGGCACACACATTTAAAAAACGTTCAGGAAATCTGCCGCTTATCTGTACTACTAAATATCCTTTTAAATAACATATAAATTGAGAAAATAACATACAAAGCCGTCCTTTAACGAATAAATGAAATTGAAGATATTACACCCCTTATACAAACCGATTCATCGGTTATAGCCGTAATTTCAAGTTTTTTTCCGCATATTTTAATTACATAATCTTTGCAGTTAAGCTGAATTGATGAATCTAAGTATTCCAATACATTTTTATAGTTTTCTATTTCAAGTTCGCGGTTGCCGCCGGCGGTTATTCTGGGCAAATCAAGCAAAATATCTTCGGGAATAGCAAATGTATCAGATAAACGTTCACGAAACCTTTTGCTTTCTTTGTGTGGCTTTCGTTTCATAGCAAACCTCTTATATCGTCATTTCTTTATAGTCATTATTATGCAAAAATAATCATAATAATGACTGAGGTGAGCGCTATGATAAAAAAGAAAATTCATTTTGTAACCATTAAATCAGGACTGCTTTATGCGGTGCTGATTGCTCTGATTATACTTATACTTTTAAATGCCAAAGCCTCAATAGAGGCTGTAAAAGGCTCGCTTATAGTTTGCTATCAAACAATAATACCATCGCTTTTTCCGTTTTTTGTACTTAGCGGACTTTTAATTAACAGCGGATTTGTGCGTGTTTTAGGTTCGGTTTTAAATCCTGTAATACGACCCTTGTTCCGTGTAAGCGGAAGTGGTGCAATAGTTTTTTTAATAGGTGTAATAAGCGGATACCCAATGGGTGCAAAAATGGTTACAGAACTTTATAAAAAAAGAATAATCAGTAAAACAGAGGGTAAAAGGCTTTTGCCGTTTTGCAACAATTCAGGACCTTTATTTGTAATAGCTGCGGTAGGAATAGGTATGCTGAGGAGTTTAAAAACAGGGATTTTTTTATATTGTATTCATATATTATCGGCGCTTTTAGTAGGTGTAATATTCAGATTTTATAAGTCAGATGTAAATGGTTATACAAGTAGTTGTTACATAGAAAAAGAAAGCCATATTCAGATTGGAAAAATTTTTGCTGAGTGCGTATCAAACGGAGTTAATTCTATGTTGCTTATATGCGGATTTATAGCTCTATTTTCATCATTTTCTCAATGTATAAAACCTTTAATAGCAGGATTTGTAAAAAATGAGTGTATTAATCTGTTTATAAATGGATTGCTTGAAGTCACAATGGGAGCAAATGGATTAGCACAAAGCAATTTAGAATTTACTGAACAATTAATATTAATGTCGTTTTTGATTGGGTTTGGCGGAATATGTGTGCATCTTCAGGTTTTGGGCATAGTGTCAGATACTGATTTGGGAGTTAAAACATACTTGGCAGGAAAGCTTATGCACAGCTTTATTTCAGCAATAATTACTTACCTTTCACTCAAATTTATATCATTAGATACTGTAATGGTATGGAGTCAGGGAAATTTTGCTCCAAAAGAATTAAACCATTACCGGAGCTTAGTGTGGTCAGCAATAATCGTATTTGTATTAATTTTAAAAATACGTAAAAAGAAATTTAATCACATTTGATTTTAACAGTATTTTGTGCTATACTTACTATTAATTAAAGGTAAAAGGAGATACATATGAGAAAGCTTAAAAAACGTGTAAAGTTTATTATAGGCATAATTGCCTTGTGCATTTGTGCTGCCTCATATTTTAATACAGAAACCACAGTAACCGACAATGGTGATTTTGAATACTTACAAGATGGCCTAAGGGTTCATTTTGTTGATGTAGGGCAGGCGGACTGTACATTAATAGAGATGCCCGATGGTACAACCATGCTTATTGATGCGGGCAATAATGATGACGGTGATGATGTTGTTTCGTATTTAAAAATGTGCGGTATAGAAAAAGTTGATATTTTGATCGGTACACATCCGCACGAAGACCACATCGGAGGACTGGATGACGTAATTAACAGTTTTGAAATAGGTGCAGTTTACATGCCAAAAGTTCAGTCAAATACTAAAACATTTCGTGATGTGCTAAATAGTGTAAAGCAAAACGACTTGACGGTGAAAACTGCAAAATCGGGTGTAAATATAATTTCTGACGAAGAATTTAATGTTAAATTTGTTGCACCGGTAAGTGATAGGTATGAGGAACTTAACAACTATTCTGCGGTAGTGCATCTTAAGTATAAAAATAAAGCTTTTTTGTTTACAGGAGATGCAGAAATTCTTTCTGAAAATGAAATAACAGGCGATATAAGTGCCGATGTGCTTAAAATTGGGCATCATGGCAGCAGCACGTCTACGGGAAAAGAGTTTTTTAACAGAGTTAATCCTGACTATGTGTTCATACCGTGTGGCGCAGAAAATGATTACGGACATCCTCATAAAGAAACCTTGAAGCTTTTAAACTCGGCAGGTGTTAAAGTTTACAGAGCAGATACAGACGGAACTGTTATATTTGAAACAGACGGAGAAAACTTAAGGGTGGTGGAGTAATATGAGAGTCGTAATAGATCGCTTTGAAGGCGAATTTGCTGTAGCTGAAATGCCTGACGGCAAAATGGTTAATGTGCCTAAGGTTTTGCTGCCGGAGGCTAAAGAGGGCGATGTTATAGAGATTACAGTAAACAAAAACGAAACCGAAAAGCTTAAAAATGAAATTTCTGAACTTATGGAATCTGTATGGGAATAAAAAATCAGCTGTGTATTGATGCACACAGCTGATTTTTTTATTTTATGTGTTTTAACTATTTTATGATTCTTACACCGAGAACACCGTCGATTGCAGAAATTTCAGCAATCATATCATTGGTAACATCACCGTCAATATCCATAATTGTATATGCATTTTCTTTTTTGCTCTTGTTAAGCATATGAAGAATATTAAGCTGTTTTTCTGCCATAATTGTTGAAAAACGGCTTAGCATATTAGGAACGTTCATATGGGCAATTGTTACGCGTGTCTGACCGTCGCGAGCCATTTCGCAGTTCGGGAAGTTGACAGAGTTTGTAATATTTCCGTTTTCTAAATAATCCTTAAGCTCGTCAGCCGCCATCATTGCACAGTTATCCTCAGACTCGGGAGTAGATGCACCTAAGTGGGGGATGGCGATAACATTATCCATAGATAAAACAGCATCCGACGGGAAGTCAACAACGTAGCTTGCTACCTTGCCTTCTTCTAACGCAACAGCCATATGAGCCTCGTTAACTAAAGTTCCGCGAGCAAAATTTAAAATTCTTACTCCGTCTTTCATAAGTGCAAGTGTTTCTGAATTTATCATACCTGCCGTAGAATCGTTTGCCGGAACGTGTAAGGTGATATAATCGCAGTTTGCGTAAATGTCGTTAATGTCGGTTGCTTTTTTTATGCTTCTTGATAAGTGCCATGCTGCATCAATTGTCATATACGGGTCGTATCCGATAACCTCCATACCCAGATTATGAGCAGCATTTGCAACCATAACACCGATAGCACCGAGTCCGATAACACCTAAGGTTTTACCCTTAATTTCAGGACCGACAAACTGACCTTTGCCTTTTTCGACAAGCTTTGCAACCTCTGCACCTTTGCCGTGTAAAGTTTTTGCCCATTCAATACCGCCGACGATATTACGTGACGAAAGCAAAAGACCTGCAATTACAAGCTCTTTAACAGCATTTGCATTTGCACCCGGTGTATTAAACACAACAATACCTTTTTCGGTGCATTTTTCAATCGGAATGTTATTCACACCGGCACCGGCACGTGCAACAGCTTTTAAGTTAGAGCCAAGCTCCATATCGTGCATTGAAAAGCTTCTTAAAATGATACCGTCGGGATTGCCGCAGGTATCGGAAACTGTGTAATTGTCTGCGTCAAATTTATCAAGACCGCAGGCAGCTATTTTATTTAAGGTTAAAATATCAAACATTTTAAGCACCTCGATTATTTATTGTTTTCTTCAAATTCTTTCATAAACTCAACTAATGCCTTAACACCTTCAACCGGCATTGCGTTATAAATGCTGGCACGCATACCGCCAACCGAGCGGTGACCCTTTAAGTTAACAAATCCGCGCGCTTTTGCTTCTTTTATAAATTTGGCATTAAGCTCATCAGAATCTGTTACAAAAGGAACATTCATTAATGAACGGTCTTCTTTTTCAACAGTACCGCGGAACATAGAAGAACTATCGAGATAATCATAAAGAATTTTAGCTTTTTCCTGATTGATTTTGTACATAGCATCAATTCCGCCCAATTCTTTAAGCCATTCAAACACTAACATACACATATAAATTGCATAGGTCGGTGGAGTGTTGTACATAGAATCGTTATCTGCATGAATTTTATAATCAAACATTGTAGGTGTACCTTCTAATACAGAACCGATTAAATCTTCGCGTATAATAACCACCGTAACACCGGCAGGACCCATATTCTTCTGCGCTCCGGCATAGAGCAGACCGAATTTAGATACGTCTATCGGCTCTGACAAAGCGATAGAAGAAATATCGGCAACCAACGGAACGTCACCGGTATCGGGAAGGGTGGTGTAACGCGTACCGTAAATGGTGTTGTTATATGTGATGTGGAAGAAATCTGCATCTTTGTCAAATTTTGAAGCGTCAAGCTTGGGGATATAAGAGAAAATTTTATCCTCTGAGCTTGCTATTTTATTAACAGAGCCGTATTTAGCAGCTTCGCTTGCAGCTTTTTTAGACCACTGACCTGTAATAACAAAATCTGCCTTTTTTGATTTTTTAAACAGATTTAACGGAATCATTGCAAACTGGCTGGAAGCACCGCCCTGCAGGAATAATACCTTGTAGTTATCGGGAATGTTCATCAACTCGCGAAGAAGAGACTCTGCGCGACCGATAATTGCTTCGTAATCTGCGCTGCGATGGCTCATCTCCATTACAGACATTCCGCATCCTTCGTAATCAATCATTTGTTTTGCAGCTTTTTCCAAAACTGCTTCCGGCAGCATAGATGGTCCTGCCGAAAAATTGTAAACTCTGCCCATTGTAAAATACCTCCACTATATAATTTAAATAAACATGATACACAATATTATATACCAATGAGTAGTTTTCGTCAACAAAAAATCGCCTTTTTTGTCTATTTTTTAACGAAATTAGCAGGTTAATCTAATTTTTACATAAATTTTTTTATAAAAAAGTTAAAAAACCTATTCCTTTTTTAAAAATTATATGATAAAATATATACCGTCGAGTATTAATGACTTAAAAATATTTAGGAGGTGCAACAAATGGCATATGTAATTAATGATGAGTGCATCAGCTGCGGCGCTTGCGCATCTGAGTGTCCTGTATCTTGCATCAGCGAAGGCGACGGCAAATACGTAATCGATGCAGATACCTGCATTGAGTGCGGTAACTGCGCAAATGTTTGCCCGGTCAGTGCTCCTGTTGCCGAGTAATTTATTAAAAAATAAAAATTCCGCAGATTAATTTCTGCGGAATTTTTTATATGAATTAAATCATTTTCTTTCTGATAATTTTACATATTCCTTGCGTTTTGATACCGATTTGTACGCAGGTCTTATAATCTTTCCTGCATTGGCTATTTCTTCAATTCGGTGTGCACTCCAACCTGCTATTCTTGATATTGCAAACAATGGAGTGTAAAGCTCTTGCGGAAGATTCAGCATTCGATATACAAAGCCGGAATAAAAATCTACATTAGCGCTTACTCCTTTATATATCTTTCTTACTTTGCCTATAACTTCGGGTGCAAGTCTTTCTACATTTGCATAAAGCATATATTCTTCATCAAGACCTTTTTCGTGTGCAAGCTGTTCAACATAGCTTTTAAATATAACAGCACGGGGGTCGGACAGCGAATATACAGCGTGTCCCATACCGTATATTAGACCTGAATGGTCAAATGCATCTTTATTTAAAATCTTTTCTAAGTATGAACTTATTTCGTCGTCGTTGTTCCAGTCAGATACATTTGCTTTTATATCTTCAAACATTTGTACAACCTTTATGTTAGCACCGCCGTGACGCGGTCCTTTTAAAGAGCTTAAGGATGCCACCGTGGAAGAATAAGTATCGGTGCCGGATGAAGTAACAACGTGAGTTGTAAAGGTGGAGTTATTACCTCCGCCGTGTTCTGCGTGAAGAACTAAGGCAAGATCAAGAATTTTAGCTTCTAAATCAGTAAACTTATTATTCTTTCTGAGCATACGCAAAATATTTTCAGCTGTTGAAAAAGTAGGCTTTGGTTGACGTATCACCAGACTTTTCTTTTTATAATAATGTGAATATGCACGATAACTGTAAACCGCAATTAAAGGCATTTGAGCAATTAATTGTATTGATTGACGAATAACATTATCGATAGAAATATCATCGGCATTATTGTCGTAAGAGTAGAGTGTAAGCACACCTTTAGAAAGTGCGTTCATTAAATCCCGGCTGGGAGCACTCATAATTGTATCGCGAACAAATTCGTCAGGCAAAATCATATAACTTGCCAGAACGTCGCGGAATTCTTTGTATTCTTTCTCATCAGGCAGTTTTCCGAACATTAAAAGATAACATGTTTCTTCAAAACCATAGCGGTCATCTGCAACAAAGCCATTTACAATATCTTTAATATTAATACCGCGATAAAACAGCTCGCCTTCACAAGGAATCATATCGCAGTCAACTGTTGTATATGAAATTATTTCAGAAATTTCTGTAAGACCTGCTAAAACACCTTTTCCGCTTATGTCGCGCAAACCACGCTTTACTTCGTATTTGCTATAAAGCTCTGAATCAATTATGCTGTTAGAAAGAGCCATTTCGCGATATTTTGATATTGCTTCATTTCTTTTTTTGTCAGTCATGATAATACCTCGCTTTCTGATTTGTGGTGCATTTATTTTAAAATATTATAAATATAAAATCAAGTAAATATATAAAAAATTAACAATTTAATAATTATTAATATTTCGTATTGTTACAATAATATTATATTATACAATTATATCCTTAATTTGCTTGACTTTGCTTTTAAAATAGTATAAAATAAAATAGAGTATATTTATGTATAAGGACGAGTGTGTCTAAATACAAAATTTTATGATTATACATACATTAAAGGAGCTGTAAGTATGAATTTGCACAAAGTAAAAAGATTTATCTCGGCAATTGTTGTATTGTCGCTTTTAATGACTGTTTTTCCAACGGCATTTGCTGCTGACAATTACAGCAAGTACACAGACTTTCCGACCGGATGGTCAAAAACTGCTATGGAGCACGCTGTTGATAACGGTTTGCTTGCAGGTCGCAGCGACAGCACAATTAATCCGCACGACAAGCTTACAAGAGCTGAAATGGCAACTATTATTAACCGTGTGTTAGGTGCGACCGTAAAAGCAGATATATCTAACTATAAAGATGTTGCACCTGAAAGCTGGTATTATTCAGAATTTGCAAAATCTGCAAATATGAAAAACTTTATCGGAACATCTGATACAACGATGCATCCGGATGAATATATAACAAGAGAAGCTGTTTTTACAGTAATTGCAAGAACTCTTGTTTTAGAAACGGATGATTATTCGTCTCTTAAAAAATATCCTGACGGAGAAAAAGTATCTGACTGGGCTAAGAGCGCAGCAGCTGTTTTTGTTGAAAAAGGATATATTCAGGGTAATGACGAAGGTATGCTTTGTCCGTCCTGCCATATAAGCAGAGAAGAGTTTGCTCAGCTTATGTATAACATAATTAAAACATATTTTACAGAAACAGGTACATATAACAGAACAGGTCATGACAGTACCCTTATAAGAGCAACCGGCACTACATTAAAAGATGTAACTGTCGAAGGCGACCTTATTATCGGTGATGGTGTAGGCAACGGAACAGTAAATCTTAAAAACGTTGTAATTAACGGACGTCTTCTTTGCCGTGGTGGTGAAAAAGCGATTAAGCTTGAAAAAACCACAGTAAAAGAAGGAGTAGTTGTTTACGATGTTAACGGCACAGTACATTTTGATAACTACCGTACAGAAGAAGTGTTTAAAAACATCAGAATGATTACACCCGCAACATTCCGCAAAGGCGGTGGCAGCGGCGGCGGAAGATCGCATATAACTGAAGATGAGCCTACATATCATACTGTATATTTCCACAATAGTGTCGATCCTGAGGTTGAGCCGTTTAAGGTTGCTAAAATTGATACCAGCCTTGAAACAGAGAAGAAAAACCTTGCTCACATAAATCTTTCTCTTGATACTGTTTACGGAAATACAGGCTCTAAAAAAGTAAATACATATACCAGAAGCTCTTTAATGGATAATAATATATTTGAAGAAAACGAATATTCACACGATGTAGAAAAAGAATATTTATACGAAGAATCTGCAGGAAACTGGAAAGAATTTACAGAAGAAACAACTATTGATAAAGACATTCACGTTTATTACGGAGCAAAGCATCTTGTTTTAGAAGCTACAGTTCCTGTTATAGATTACCCTTATTCAATAGAGCTTGTTTATGATTCAGAGTCCAGAATTGCTGATTCATTAAAAGACGGACTTATAGAAACAGGTAACACACTTGCAAATGCAAGAGGAATTATAGATGAGAAAGTTGCAGCTTTATACTCGCAACTCAATTCATCAACCGGTATGGTAGATGCAAGCGGCAACATTCTTGATAAAGATTATGGTTTAAAAATTATAGATGTAATCGACTACGATCAGATTCAGGGCGAAGTTAAAAAATATATAGACGAAATGCTTAATGGCTCTGCAGATGACTTAAAAACAGTTATCGGTCTTTTTGATATTCCTACTTTGGTAGACCAAATTGGCGGAAAAGAGCTTATAAGCCTTATCAGCATTGACAGTATTCGTGCAATGCTTAAAGAGGAATCCTTTAAAGCAGAAGCAATCGGATTTATTCAGGAAAAAATCAAATCAGATTCAACTGTAATTGAAAGTGTGTTAGCTAACGACACAGCCAGAGAGTCTTTAATAGCTAATGCAACTAAAAACAATGCTTTTATTGCTAAGTTGATGGATTATGATGCATTTAAAGCTGAAATATTGAATGTAATAAAAACCGAAACAATCAAAGAACAGCTTTTAGCACAGCTTGCAAAAGATAATGTTAAAAATGAAATACTCAGCATAATTAAAAATGATACAGGCTTTAAAAACAGCATTACTGACGCGGACGATGCTACAATAAGAAAAATGCTTGTAGGTGCTGTTGCAGAACCGGGTAAAGTTTATAATGACAACGACAGCACTTACGAAACTATGTCAGAGTCTGCTAAAAAGGTAAGAGATGCAGTTGTTGATATTGTTAAGAGCGATCCGGAATATGCAGCTTATAAGGATGAAATTGAAACCTTACATGCTTACGAAGCTATTATCGGTCGTTATGTAACAGGCAGAAACCTTATTTCCGGCATCCGTGTTACTCAGGATAAATTAGCGATGATTGATGCTGTTGTAATTAAAGTTATCGGAAAATATTTCTCTTCGGATGAAAATGCAATGAATTCTGATTTGAGTGCAATCATCGACGGTGCAATCATTGAACTTGCGAAAAAATATGTAAACGGTGAAGAAATTGTTGAAGGTAATGAAGACAGCGATGCACAGATTAAAGAAATAATCGAGAAAAACATTATTGCATTCATTAAAGATTATTTTGCAGATAACAGCAGCTTAGCAAACGATCCGGAAATTAAAAACTTTGCAGAAAGCATTAAAACTGAGTTTGTTGAAAAAGCAAAGAAAATTGATGTTAATACAATTAAACAACCTATCGTTGAATTTGTAACAGATCCAAACAATGGTGATGTTATTGATACTTTTGTTGTGGACAATTATGATTCGATTGTAGATACAGTAGATAATGCGTTTATCGAGAACTACATTAACACAATGTCTGCTGAAGAAGCAAATGAGCTTGTAAAGAAATATGCTACGGTAGATATGATTGTAACACACATTACAGATTTAACACCGGAACAGCGTATTGAGCTTTCTAAGAAAATTGTTAAAATGCTTGACAACTACAAACCGTATCAAGACTTTATGAACGCATTTAAGAATAAGAAAGATGTATTTGAAATCAACAAATCAAATACACATTTCGTTAAAGCAGTAGGTCAGGCGATTTACGGATTTAACTTTGACGAAATTCTCGGAATCTTAAAATCAAAAGGATTCGAGCCTCTTATTAACGTTTTAGGCGAAGACATTGTAAGTGATATGTTTGTAGCATCTAAAAATGATTATTGGAGAGGTCTTGAGCCAATCGTTAATGCAATTGAAGCATCAGAAGATGAAAATGCAAAAGGTTACTATACCACAAGTATGAACGTTGTAATTAATATTCCGCTCATTCTTCACGGTATATACGAAAACTATGCAGATGACTTCAAAGCTAAGATAGCAGCTAACGAAATTTATGATTATGATAAAAATATATCATTACAGAAATTTGCAAAGCTTGACTGGTTTAACATCGCAATAGGATATGATCCGGCGCGTATAAATGAAACAACCGGCGCAACAGGATACTATATAAGAGATTATATGGATTACTATTGTGCGATGGTAGATATGTTTATTATCTACGATGATGCACTTTGCTTCTATGATACTGAAAATTATGACGATGCAAAACTTGTAGAAGTTAAAAAGAGCTTGACCAAAGAAGTGCTCAATATGCTTGAAAATCTTAATAATCTTTCTGATAACATCGAGCAGGGCAAACCGATTAAGGGCGACTTTACATTAGAAGATTTAATAAATAAGGTTGATTCTGTAAAAGCATCTTTAGGCGGAAATGGTTCAGGACCTGTAGCATCAATCGCTCCGGTTATAGATAATATGAAAAATATTCTTACCAACTTAGGCGAAGGTAATTTGCCAAACGGATATACCTTAGATGATTTAACCTTGATAACAGAAAGACTTAAAAATGTAATTAACGGTATGAACGAAGGCGAATACGAAAGAATTAACAGTGCATTTAAAGACGTTATTTCAGCATCTATGAAAAAGCTTACGCAAATTGTAAATGAACTTGATGCAAGCGGAACAATTAACGGTACATCAATTGAAAGCATAATGTCAAAAATATCGGCTCTTAATGCTATTTACAGCAAATATTCAAGCTACTTCGAACGACTGATTTCAGTTCTTGCAGATGCAGATCTTGGATCAATGGATATTCCGTTTGATTCAAAGGAATTAGAAAACATTATTTTCGGCAGAGAAACCGAGAATGTGTTTAACATCGACAGAGCATTAAATGCTGTAAAGAGCAAGCTGGGCGAAAATGAAAAAACAGGATACGACAGCGGAATGTATATAATTGATCAATATTCAAAAGTCATTACCGGAAACGAAACCGATTTCAGCGTATTCTTACAAAGAAGATTTTATAACTAATTAAGCAGAATATCCAACGGGAGAATAATCTCTCGTTGGATATATTCGCATAAAAAACGTCGTACTTTTTGGAGGAAAATATGAAAAATAAAATTGTTTCACTAAGTTTAGCTGTTTTAATGATAATTTCACTTGCGGCTACTAGTGTGTTTGCAGATACAACTGCAAAAATTTCTTTTAGTGATGTTGATGCATCCACTCAAGACGGCATAGCTATTTATAAGCTGGCAGAAAAGGGTGTTATAAACGGCAATCCTGATGGAACATTTGCACCCAATGGTAATGTAACAAGAGCTCAGCTCTGTAAAATGGTAAATATCATCTGGGGATTTACAGAAATGTCTGCAGAGGGTTTTAGTGATGTTACCAAGGACAAATGGTATTATACATATGTTATGATCGGTAAAAAAGCCGGATACATAAACGGTTTTGACGATGGTACTTTTAAAGGTGACAATTTTGTAACCAGAGAACAGGCTTGTGCCATTATATGCAGAGTTGCACAGCTTAAAGATACTGCTTTTTCAGGTGTAATATCTGACAATGTTTCTGTTTGGGCGCAGGATTATGTTAAAAAAGTTCTTGCAAATAAACTTATATCCTTAGAAGAAGGAAATAAGTTCAGAGCAACAGATGCTATGAAAAGAGTAGAGCTTGCAAGAGTTTTAGTAAACTTTATTGACGACAAAACTGCAACCAACCAGGAAAATGCTGTTGATAAAAAACCAACAGTCGGCACAGTAACAGGGGGTTCATCGGGCGGAAGCAGCGGTGGCTCAAGCGGAGGCTCGTCCGGTGGTTCGAGCGGAGGCTCATCGGGCGGAAGCAGTAAGCCTCAGGTTGATTATTCCGAAAAGAATGAAGAGGTAGTTAAAAACCTTACAAGTGTAAAAAATGAGTTTGAAAATAAAAGAGAATTATTTACTCCGGCAGAAAGACAAATACTCGACATCGTTATCGAGGTTATGGACGACGTTATTGATAAAAGCGATGAAAAAATAATTTCTACCAAAAACATATATTCTGACTATACTGCAGAAATAATGGAAGCTCTCGAAATCTATCAAGGTCTTGATGAACATGGTAAAAATTCATTTGTATCAAAAATTAGCCAGATGAACGGCGAAGCCTTTAGCGCTTTAGAAGATTTTTTTGGTGTTGATATATCAGATGTTCAGGAAAAATTAGAATAGACATCGCAGCATGCAATTGAAGTTTAAAGGAGGATACTTATGCAAAGTAAAAAATTATTATCAATGCTTCTTGTAATGATGATGTTAACAAGCAGTATAGGTGTGTTTGCGTTAGCAGAAGATGAAAGTGTTTTATCTCAGCCGATTATTGCAGAAGAGACAGTTGCCGAAGCTGAAGATGAGAATTTGTACGCGGAAGATTATAAGCCTGCAGCGCTTTTCTCAATAAATGATAATCCTACATCGGGAACTGCTAATTCGGGCAAAATTTCGTGGTCACTTTCAGGTAATGGAATGCTCACAATTTCCGGCAACGGATTTACAGGTGATTTTAAGGATGCGGCTGCTCCGTGGAGTGCGCAAAGCCAGTATATAAAATTTATTTACATATCTGACGGAATTACAAACATTGGCACAAATGCATTTAAAGATTTATCTGATGCACAAAGTGTGTATATTCCTGAATCGGTTACAACAATTGGTATAAGCGCATTTGAAAACTGCAGTAAATTAAAAGAAATTTCGTTGCCTAAAAATTTAAGAACAATAGGCGCAAGTGCATTTAGTAATTGTACTAAAATTAAGAACATAACCATACCGCGCTACGTTACCTCCGTAGGCGAAAAGGCCTTTGCGGGATGCGAAAAGTTAAAAGAAATCTCTGTTGACAAAAACAACAGAGCATATATTGCATTAGATGGAGTTTTGTTTTATGATAACGGAACAATACTTGTATCTTATCCTGCTGCTAAAAACGACAATGAATATACAATTTCTTCTGGAATTAATGTAACAACAATTGCAGACTACGCATTTTACGGTAGCGATAAGCTTGAAAAGGTTAATTTTCCTTCAACTTTAAAAACCATAGGCAAGGGCGCGTTTACAGATTGTGAAAGCCTTACAAGAGTTTATATTCCTGCATCGGTTACAGATATTGCTCAAGATGCCTTTTTATACGGTTGTGATTCTTTAGAGGGTATTGATGTAGATGAGAATAACAGCGTATATTCAAGTGAAATGGGTGTTTTATTTAACAAAGATAAAACAAAGCTTATAAGATTTCCTGCTGCGTGTGAAGAACCGTGTAATAGTGGAGAGTATGTAACTCCTAAAACGGTTAAAATAATTGGACAGGAAGCATTTTTAGACTGTCAGACTGTTGAAGTTTTATGGATGCACGGCTTGCTTGAAAAAATCGAAATGGCAGCATTTATGAATTTTGATTCGCTTCAGGAAATATGGTTTGACGGAACAACAGAAAACTGGGAAATGGTCGAGATAGAGCCATTTAACGAAAAACTCGACGAGGTTTATATTGATTGTATGGTAGGTACCCTTGAAGAAAAAGCATTTAATGCTAAAGTTGGTGTAACCTATCATCTTGAAGAGTATGTTAATATTGAAGGAAATGAAGATGTTTTAAAAACCTTGGTTGTTTCTTCTTCAAATACAAGTGTGGCGACTGTTGACGTAGAAAACAAAACATTGACGGCTATATCTGATGGTGAAGCAATAATTACTGCAGTAGCTATTAAAGATGGCGTGTCTTATGCTGTTTCTGTTAAGGTTATTGTATCTTCTGATATTACGGATAAAGAAGAGGGTAAATACTCACTTGTAGCAGGTGATACTTTAGACCTTAAAAAAGCATTAACCGTTCCGGAAATATTCTTAAATTCACTTACATGGAACACATCAAATTCAAAGGTGGTTACCGTAAATAATGGTGTTATCACAGCAGTAGGCAAGGGTTCGGCTGTAGTAATAGCAACGGTTAATGACCCGTCTATGTCTGCATATAGCATTCGTTGCGAAATTAATGTTGAGCCAAAATATACTGATGAAAAGTATTTTAAATTCAGTAATGGCACAATAACTGATTATACAGGAACTGATACCGAGGTTATAATTCCTCCTACAATTAATGGTATAGAGGTTAAAGCAATAGGTAATAATGCGTTTACAGATTGCTATAATGTAACTAAAATTGAGCTTCCTGAATCGGTTTACAGTATCGGAAACTATGCTTTTTATAACTGTACCTCGCTCTCTAATATCAATATGCATGAGGGAATTACACACATTGGTACAAGAGCATTTAATTATTGCAGCTCGCTTGTTAAAATAACAATTCCGTCAAAAGCAGACTGCACATCGGCCGGCTTGTTCGAGGGTTGTTCACGTCTTAATTCGGTTACGTTTGCAAACGGAATAAAAACAATTTATCCTATTTTAAGAGGTTCATCGGTTAAAAATGTAGTTATACCAGGCACTGTTACAAAAATTAACGGCTATGCTTTTTACGGCTGTTCAAATCTTAGCAGTATAAGCATACCTAATAGTGTTACAAGCATCGGTATTCATGCATTTTCTAACTGTTATAACCTTAAAACCGTAAGCATGGGCAAAAATGTAACAACTATAGGTGCATATGCGTTTAAAAATGCCTCTAAGTTAACCTCTGTTAATTTAAGTGCAGCGTTAACTACGTTAGAATATGGTGCGTTTAGCTATTGCACAAGCTTAACCGGCATCACAATTCCTGATAAAGTATCTTTTGTTGAATCAGATTTATTTTATGGATGTACCGGTCTTAAAACAGTTAAGCTTGGCGCAGGTGTAAAAGCCATTGGTTCTGCGGCATTCTATGATTGTGGTAATCTTGAAAGTATTAATTTGCCAAACGGTTTATTAAGTATCGGTTACAGTGCATTTTATAAATCAGGTTTAAAATCTGTAACTATTCCAAATACGGTAACATCTATCGAGCTCCATGCTTTTCATGGATGTACAAATCTGGCAACAGTTAGTTTGAGTAGCGGTTTAACTGCTATAAAACAATATACCTTTGCAGCTTCGGGCTTAACAAGTATAACTATTCCGGATAATGTAAAAACTATAGATAACTATGCTTTTACTTCATGTAATAATTTACAAACTGTTCAGATGGGTAAAAATGTTGCGACTGTTGCTGCTTATGCATTTAAAAACTGTAAAAATTTAAAAAACGTTAACCTTCCTAACAGTCTTAAAAAGCTGGGGTACAATGCTTTTGGATACACCGGTTTAACTTCTGTTATAATGCCGGATAGCGTTACAACAATAGAAGATAATGTATTTTACGGTTGTTCTTCTTTAACAGATGTAACTTTAGGAAAAGGTTTTGAAAAAATTTCATACAACTTGTTCTCTGGCTGTAGCTCGATAAAAAATGTTACATTATCAGAGGGCATAAAAACTATAATGTCAGGCGCATTCAGAAACTGCTCTAACCTTGAGAAAATAAATCTTCCTGACAGTTTAACATCAATAGGTGACAGTGCTTTTTGGGGTTGCTCAAAACTTAAAGAAGTAAAATTTGGTAACAACTTAAAATCAATAGATTATCAGGCGTTTGGGAATTGCCATTCATTACAAAGCATCAATATACCCGATTCGGTAACATCTTTATCTAATAATGTGTTTTATAATTGTACTTCGCTTAAAGATGTTACATTTGGTAAAGGAATTAAGAGCATTCCTAATTATGCATTCTATTATTGTAAGTCGTTAGAAAGCATTACTATACCTGATAATGTTACAACCATTGGTGAATATGCATTTGCAGTAATTAAAAATTTAAAAAATATTAATTTTGGAAATGGTGTAACAAGAATTAAATATGCAGCGTTTGTAAGCTGTGATAGCATTGAAAGCCTTCATTTACCTGAAAACATTGCTTATGTAGAAGGCTATGCATTTGCTTACTGCTATAATTTAGAAAAGCTTCAGATAGATAATCCTTATTGCTCGTTTGGTTATAATGTATTTTATGACTGCTTTAAGCTTAACGGCTCATCAGAATGGTCAGCTACATATAAAGCTTTAAGTGAAGAGTATGTTGGTTATTTCCCGATGCAGATAGAGTATAATATAAGCGGAACTCTTATAAGCAACAAAAAAATTACTGTAAATTTACCAACAGGCTCATATTTGGTTGAAGGCTCAATGGAGCTTGACGGCGAGCCGTATACCAATTATGATGCTGATAAAGAATACAGAGTTACAATACCGGTTGAGAATAACAGCGGTACGTTAACATTCTGTATAAAACCCGATACTTATGGAACAATTTCTACATCTGCAAGTATGTCTTATACTTCAATTAGCGGAAGTTATACTAAACAAATCGGTCAGGTCTATTTATCAATGCCCGAGATTACTGTCAATTCTGTTGACACAACAGGTAAAGCAGATGTAATTGTTGAAGGCATGGCATTACCTCGCGAACAGATTAATCTTTATGTTCAGGATGTTTATCAAAAAACTGTAAAAGCTACATCAACAGGTACATATAAAACTACTGTAACGCTTGATAATCCTGAAAACTATAAAGACTATAAAATAACAGCAGAGGTATTTAAAAACAAAGGCACAAACTATGAACAAAGATTCGCTGCCGATAAAACTGTAAAATATGTTGGCAATACCCCAAACTTAGAAGGCTTGATAATGTATTACGGACAAAACGGATACAAAAAAGAAACATACGATTTATATAATACCAAAACAAGACCTGTTATAAGATGGGGAGATTATTGGTACGGCAAAAACGGCGGAAATTACAGTTATTCATTTGCTGTAGATATTTCTCAAAGAGATAATATTGATAAGGTTTATGTTGTAAGCTCAAGAAGCGGCAAAAAAGAATACTTAGAGGCAGTATGGAGTGCTTATTCACAAAAATATGTAACATCAGGGTTCTTTGCAGGTGACTGCGAGTATATTCCGGGAACCTTAACCGTAGAATATACAAAGGTTGACAGTAAGGAAAAGTTTAAGCTTTCTGATATTGCTACATATTTAGACTTTGAAGCAGAGGCATTCAGACCGTCGATTATGGATTATACCTCTGAAACATTTGGTGCAACAGTTTCGGTTTCTGATGCTTTAAAAGAGGTATTTGGTGATGAGTTTAACATAACAAGCGAAACAGTCGAAGTTGATTTCTCTTACGTTACCGACGAAGAACTTTATCCTGATATAGTTGATTTTTATTCATATCCGGTAACATATAACAATACAGAATATGTATTAAACTTTGACTGCACAGATGCAAGCAATGCAATTATATATGTAAACGATTTGACAAATGGCACAAAAACAAGATACACAATCAGCTTTTCAAAGACAGTTGACGAAAATATTACAGAGAATATTATGATTTCTGATATCCTTGATAAGCTTGAAAAATATTCAGGAAAAATCTTAGATATTTACAATATTAACGTCAACACAAATGAGCTTAACAATGCAGCAAGATTACTTGATGTTAATCAGGCTGACATGGATATAGCTCTTAAAAAAGCAGAAGAGTTAGAACTTAAAAAACAAATGTTTGTTCTTTCATCTATTGTGTTGTCTGCGTCGAGCATAGAAAATGTTTCTGCGCCGACTCGTGTTTTAGATTGCATTTTAGGTGCAATTAATGAGGATATTGAATATTTCGAAGGCTTAAAGCTTCTCGGTTTATTTAAAATCGGTTCGGAATGTAAAATAAGATGGTTAATCGACCCGAGCGGTTATGTGTATGAAGGTGTAACAGATAACCGATTAGAGGGTGTTACAGCAACAATATACTATGTTCCTGCTGATAAAGTTCCTGAAAAGGCAGACGGAACAAAAGACTATGCTAACATTAACGATGCTGATGCAGTTGTTTGGGATGCATCGGAGGCAGACCAGCAAAACCCATTAATTACCGGTGCTGACGGTGCATACAGATGGGATGTTGAAGCCGGCATATGGAGAGTTAAGTACGAAAAAGAAGGCTACGAAACAACATACAGTGAATGGCTTCCTGTACCGCCTCCGCAGCTTGATGTAAACGTTGGTCTTATATCGACACAGACACCTAAGGTTGAAAAGGTATTGTTAGAATCAGACTTTGCAACAATCACATTTAATCAGTATATGAAACCGTCTACTATTGGTAATATTAAATTTGGTGATGCAAAATATACTGTTGAATATGACGAAAGCAAAAAAGATATTTCGGGTAATGTACTTGCAAAAGAGTTTACATTTAAATTCGAAAACACATTGCCGCTTGGTAAAGATTATGTTGTTACCGTTTCTGATGTAGAGTCTTATGCAGATGTAAAAGTAGAAAACTACTCACAGACACATAAAACACCTTATTCTGAAATGGCTAAAGAACTTTTCTTAACCGGCACAAGTGTTGATGGTGATACTGTAAATGTTGAGTACTTTAACAATGCTGATAACGTAAGTAAATCAGATAGCGGACTTTCGTTTAATATAATCTGTGCTGTATACGATGAAAGCGGCGCAATGGCAGACCTTCAGATTCTGCCGGTTGAAAATGTTAAAAAAGGCGAAAGCATAAAGAAAGCCTTTACATTTATCGGCTCGTGGGCAGATTATAAAGTATTTACATGGTCTTCATTTGCAGATATTAATCCTATACTTAACGCATACGACAGCAGAATTGCTCAATAAAAAAGCATAACAAAACAACCTGCTTTGCAATGGCAAAGCAGGTTGTTTTTAATATGCAGGAAATTGCTGTTTTTATTTTATAATATAATACAAATTAATCCGCCCGAGCCTTCGTTTATAATTTTTTGTAAAGTTTCCTGAAGCTTAAGCTGAGCTTCATCGGGCATTAAATACAGTTTGTTGTGCAGTCCTTCGTTTACTAACTCGTGCAAGGATTTTCCGAAAATGTTAGACTGCCATATCTGTTTGGGGTCAGATTCAAACTCTTCAAGCAAATATCTTACCAGTTCTTCAGATTGTTTTTCTGTTCCTACAATAGGGCTGACTTCGGTTTCGATATCGGCGCGTATCATATGAATCGAAGGCGCAGAGGCTCTTAATTTTACACCAAAACGACTGCCCTGACGCACTATTTCAGGTTCTTCTAAGCGTAATTCATCAAGTGTGGGTGTAACTATTCCATATCCCTTTTGCTTAACCTCGTTAAGAGCATATGATATTTTGTCGTATTCTTTTTTTATAGCCGACATTTCACTTAAAAGTGTAATTAATTTATCATCACCGTCAATGTCAAAGCCCGAAACTTCTTTGATAATGGAATAAAAAAGACTTGGCGGTACTGAAATATCAATCGTAGCTGTGCCGCATCCTAAGTCGATGTTAGATATTTCGCAGCTGCTTATAAAGTCGTATTCGCATACAGCTGATAAAACATTTTCAATATCGCAAATTCGGTAAACATCGTGAATAGATGATGATATGCAGTCATATATTCCTGTCTTAAGCCAATGTTCGCTGTTTAATGCGTCAATCCATTTGGGAATGTTAATGCCAATTTCTTTTACAGGGAATTGTAATAAAAGCCGCTCCATAATACCATTTATATCTTTAGGAGTAAGATTAACGCAGTCGGATGTTATAACCGGAACTGCATATAAGTTTTCTAAGTACAGACGCAGTTCTTCTGTTTCGGGTTTATCTGGATATTTAGTGTTTAAAAGCACGACAAAGGGCTTGTTAATTTCTTTAAGCTCAGCTATTACTCTTGCTTCGCTTTCGGCATAATCATCGCGCGCAATGTCGGTTATACTGCCATCGGTGGTTACAACAATACCAATCGTAGAATGCTCGCAGATAACCTTTTTTGTTCCGATTTCAGCGGCTTCGTCAAATGGCATCGGCTCATCGCTCCAGGGTGTTTGTACCATACGGGGGGCATCTTCTTCTAAATGCCCCTGAGCACCGTTTACTATGTAGCCGACGCAGTCAATCATACGTACTCTCATTTTGGCCGAGTCGTTATTGCCAAACGAAATCTCTACCGCCTCGTTAGGAATAAATTTTGGTTCGGTAGTCATAATTGTTTTACCGCTTGCGCTTTGCGGCAGCTCATCTTTAGCACGTTCCTGAGAATAAGTATTGCCTATTTCCGGAATAACCATGTGTTCCATAAAGTTTTTGATAAACGTAGATTTTCCTGTGCGCACCGGTCCTACAACACCTACATAAATATCTCCTTGAGTTCTTTGTGCAATATCTGCATATATATTGTATCCTTCCAATGTGCGTGCCTCCTTTTATTAGTTTCCGCATTTTCAATATATTTATATTAGATGCTTGTATTTTTTATACCGATTTTATAAAATTTATTTCAAATATAAGTAAAAATGGCTTTTCTTGACTTTTATTTTAATGTATAGTATAATTTTTATATGAAAAGAGGCGTTGTATATGAATTTAAGTAAGCTGTTTAAAAATAAAAAAACAGTATATTCCTTTGAGATATTTCCTCCTAAAAAGGATGGAGCGATTGATACTGTTTATGATACAATCGAGGCTTTGGGAGATTTAAATCCTGACTATATAAGTGTTACATATGGTGCCGGTGGTGGAGTAAGAGGCAACAAAACGGCTGAACTTGCCCAAGCAATAAAAAGCAAGCTTAAAATTGAGCCGCTTGCACATTTAACTTGTGTAAATTCTACTAAAGAAGAAGTTGATTCAGTTTTAGAAAACTTAAAAGCTCAGAATGTAAATAACATTTTAGCACTTCGTGGCGACATTGTTCCTGACAGCAAAGTACCTGACGATTTTCGTCACGCTTCTGATTTGATTAAATATATAAAAAAATGCGGCGATTTTGATATTGCAGCAGCGTGCTATCCTGAAAAGCATTTAGAAGCAAAATCTTTAGATGAAGATATTGCTTACTTAAAAGAAAAAGCAGATTTAGGAGTAAGCCATTTAATATCACAGCTGTTTTTTGATAACAATAATTTTTACGCTTTTATGGATAAAATACGTCAAAAAGGTATAAATACACCTGTTGTGGCAGGAATAATGCCTATTACCAGCGCAGCGCAAATTGAAAAAATGGTTAATATGTGCGGTGCTAAAATTCCTGATTGCTGCCGTAAAATGATTGAAAAATATGGTGATAATCCGATTGCCATGCGTGATGCCGGTATTATTTATGCCACAAATCAGATAATGGATTTGGTTGCAAACGGAGTAGATGGAATACATATTTATACTATGAACAATCCGTATGTTGCAAGAAAAATAACCTTATCAATCGGGAGTCTTTTAAATGATTAAAGGTCTTGACGAAAATGAAATTTTGCGCTATATGGGTTATCCGTCAGGCTATAAGCCCGACAATAATTTGCGTAAATCTGTTAAAGAAAAAAGTGAGATTTTGTTAAAAACTGCAACGCCAAAAAGTGTTTATAGTGGTTTTGATATTGAATGCACAGAAAATGGTATAGCTTTAATTGGTTCGGATATAATTCTTTTGGGGAATTCAATAAAAGAGCATTTAAAATTCAGTAAAAAGTGCGTTATAATGGCGGCTACATTAGGCGTTGAAGCAGATAAGTTAATTCGCAAAGCGCAGATTTCGTCTGTGAGCGATGCCCTGATTTTTGATGCGTGCGCTACCGCTTATATTGAAGCGGTTTGTGATGAAACAGAAATTGAAATAAAAGAAAAATTTGGCTCGGGCAATTTCAGATTCAGTCCCGGTTATGGTGATTTTCCGATTGCTTTGCAAAAAAATATACTGGCTTTGCTTTCGGCAGAAAAGAAAATAGGACTTTGCGCAAATTCATCTGATATGCTAACTCCTTCTAAATCAGTTACCGCTGTTATCGGTATTGTAAATGAATGCGTGATGAGAACAAATAAATGTGAGTTATGCCCTAATAAAGAAAGGTGTGCTTTTTCAAGATATGAAAAATAATATTTTAGATATACTGGGAAAAAAAATTATATTTTTTGACGGTGCGCTTGGCACACGAATACAAGGCAAGGGATTAAAGCTTGGCGAAATTCCTGAAATATTTAATATTAAAAATCCCGATGTGGTGCGTGAAATACATGCTGAATATAAAGCAGCAGGTGCAGATGTAATTACGACTAATACATTCGGTGCAAACCGATTAAAGTTAAAAAACAGCGGATTTGGCATAAATGAAATAATACCTGCAGCTGTAAAAATAGCAAAAAAAGCAGCAGGTGAGGATGGATTTGTAGCTTTAGATGTCGGTCCTATAGGTGAGCTTCTTGCTCCTATGGGTACGTTATCGTTTGATGAGGCGTATGAAATTTTTGCAGAGCAAATGATTTTAGGTGAAAAATGTGGTACTGACCTCATTTTAATAGAAACAATGACTGATTTAGCAGAAATAAGGGTAGCGCTTTTAGCTGCAAAAGAGAACACTAATCTGCCCGTATTTTGCTCAATGAGCTTTGAAGAAAACGGCCATACCTTTACAGGCTGCTCAGTTGAATCAATGGCAGCAACTCTTATCCCTTTTGCAGATGCAATAGGGATAAACTGTTCGCTCGGACCAAAAGAAATTTTACCTCTTGCCCAAAAACTTGCCAAGGTAAGTAAAAAACCAATAATTCTTCAGCCTAATGCCGGTTTGCCGAGAATTGAAGACGGCAAAACAGTGTTTGATGTAACACCTGAAGACTATGCAGAACAAATGTGTGAGTTTTATAAATTAGGTGCGGCTGTTATGGGTGGTTGTTGCGGAACAACTCCTGAGCATATTAAAAAAATGACAGAGTTGCTTTCGGATAAAAATGTAGTTTACCGAACGATTATACCGCAAACGGTTGTTTGTTCGCCGTCAAAGACTGTTGTTGTTGATTCAACAAGAGTTATTGGCGAAAGGATTAATCCAACCGGTAAAAAGAAATTTAAAGAAGCTCTTTATAACAATGATATTGACTACATTCTTCGTCAGGGGATAGAGCAGGCAGAAGCAGGTGCAGAAATATTAGATGTTAATGTCGGTCTTCCTGATATAGACGAAGTGGGAATGATGCAGCATGTTGTTTCGCAGCTTCAGTCGGTGACTGATTTGCCTCTTCAGATTGACTCATCAAATGCTGAGGTTATTGAGTGCGGATTAAGAACATACACAGGCAAAGCTATTGTAAACTCAGTAAACGGAGAGCAGAAAGTATTAGATAAAATACTTCCTCTTATTGCAAAATACGGAGCTTGTGTTGTTGGTTTGACACTTGACGAAAACGGCATTCCTAAAAAAGCAGAAGAGAGATTTAAAATAGCAGAAAAAATAGTAAACGAAGCTGAAAAACGAGGTATTCCAAAAGAAGATATTATAATTGACTGCTTAACACTTACGGTATCGGCACAGCAGGAGGATGCGGCAGAAACCTTAAAAGCCGTGCGTATGGTAAAAGAAAAGCTTGGTGTAAAAACAATTTTAGGTGTTTCTAATATATCGTTTGGTTTGCCAAGACGAGATATAATAAACGAGATATTTTTAGCACAAGCTCTGGCAAACGGATTAGATTTGCCTATCATTAATCCAAACAGCGAAGGGATGATGAAGGTAGTAGATGCACATCGGGTTCTTGCAAATGTCGATAAACTGGCAGAGAATTATATCGAAAAGTATGCAAACACCACAGCGGGTGAGGTGAGTGTATCAGGAACAAATGAAAAATCCAGCGAAACTAAAACTGACGGATTGGTCGATGTAGTAATTAAAGGATTAAAAGACGAAGCGCGTGTTGCAACAGAAGAGCTTTTAAAAAATAATGATGAGCTGACTGTTGTAAATGATTATTTAATTCCTGCACTTGATATTGTTGGTGAACGATACGAAAAAGGAACGATATTTTTACCGCAGCTTATTTCAGCAGCTGAAACCGTTAAGGTTTCGTTTGATGTTTTAAAAGGACGCCTATCGGGCAGTAATGCAAAAATAAGTAAAGGTACTATAGTTCTTGCAACAGTTAAAGGCGATATTCACGACATTGGAAAAAATATAGTAAAAGTTATTTTAGAAAACTATGGTTTTTCAATCATAGACTTAGGTCGCGATGTTGCGGCAGAGATTATATCAGACTGTGTTAAAGAAAACAATGTTAAACTGCTTGGTTTAAGCGCGTTAATGACCACAACTGTTAAAAGTATGGAAGAAACAATCAAGCTTGTAAAAGAAGTTTCTCCCGATACAAAAATTATGGTTGGCGGAGCTGTGTTAACAGAGGAATATGCAAAGAGCATAAATGCTGATTTTTATGCTAAAGATGCTAAAGTATCGGCAGAAATTGCAAAGAAAATTTTTGAGTAAGCAAAATAAAGGTTGCAGCCAAATGGCTGCAACCTTTAACATTATTCGTTTATTTCATTTGAATTTGTATTTGTTTCTTCGACTGAAGTTTCGCTGTCAGCATTTTCGATATTCTTCTCAGAATCACTTATTAATTCTTCAATTGCAAATATGCGTTCAAAGTCTTCGCCGTCAAGCTTTTCAGATTTTAAAAGCTCGTTTGCTACGTTGTGAAGCTTAACAATATTGTCATTTAATATCTTCAGACAATTTTCGTAAGAAGTATCAATGATTTTTCTTACCTCTGCATCAATTTTAGCTGCAATCTCTTCGCTGTAATCACGGGCATGACCGTAATTCATACCAAGAAATACTTCGTCGTTTTCTGAACTGAAGCTGATAGGTCCTAATGTTTCGCTCATTCCGTATTTTGTTATCATATCACGTGCTATTTTTGTTGCACGCTGAATATCGTTTGATGCACCTGTGCATATATCGTTAAGCACAAGCTGTTCTGCTGCACGGCCACCTAAGAGTGTTAATATATTTCCAAGCATTTCATTGCGCGAAAGATGATTTTTATCCTCTTTAGGAAGCGAGAGAGTATAACCTGCAGCACGACCTCTCGGGATAATGGAAATTTCGTGAACCGGGTCGCTGTCGGGAACAATCTTCTGAATAATTGCGTGGCCGGCTTCGTGATATGCGGTAATTTTTTTGTCTTTGTCAGAAATAACCTTTGATTTTTTCTCAGGACCTGCAATTACTTTAGTAATTGAACCTTCTAAATCTTCCATTTCAATTTTCTTTTTACCGAGTTTTGCAGCTAACAATGCTGCTTCGTTCATAAGATTTTCAAGGTCTGCACCGCTGAAGCCTGAAGTCGATTTTGATAAAACATTAAGGTCTACATCTTCTGCTAAAGGCTTGGCACGTGAATGAACCTTTAATATTTCTTCACGGCCTTTTGCGTCAGGATAATTAACAACAACCTGACGGTCAAAACGTCCCGGTCTTAAAAGGGCAGGGTCTAATATATCAGGTCTGTTTGTAGCGGCAATTATAATAATGCCTTCATTAACACCAAAACCGTCCATTTCAACTAAAAGCTGATTAAGTGTCTGCTCACGTTCATCGTGTCCACCGCCTAAACCGGCACCGCGATGACGGCCAACAGCATCAATTTCATCAATAAAGATTATACTTGGAGAATTTTTCTTTGCCTGGTCAAATAAATCACGAACACGCGATGCACCGACACCGACAAACATTTCAACAAAATCTGAACCCGAAATAGAGAAGAACGGTACTTTTGCTTCGCCGGCAACAGCTTTAGCAAGCAAGGTTTTACCTGTTCCCGGAGGTCCTACCAAAAGCACACCCTTTGGAATTCTTGCTCCTAACTCTACAAATTTTGAAGAATCGCGTAAAAACTCAACTATTTCTGCAAGTTCTTCCTTTTCTTCGTCTGCGCCTGCCACATCTTTAAAAGTAACGTGAGTATTGCCGTTTTGAGCCATTCTGGCTGTGCTTTTTCCAAAATTCATCATTTTGCCGCCGCCTTGTGCCTGGCGCATAAAAACAAACCAGAATAAAACGAATATGCCGACTGTTAAAAGAGTAGGCAAGAGTGACAGCCACCAGGGCATTGCCTGAGGTGCAGGAGTATCGAGTGATAACGTCCCTTCGTCCAGTTGTGCCTGGATTTCATTGCCTGCATTTGCATATAAAATAGCAATGGAGGGAATATTTGCAGTACGCATACTTTTTTCAGGGAATTTCGGATCAGGAGTACCGATAACAATGGTAGCAAGTCTGTCTTCAATAACCATAGATGTTACCTGACCGCTTTTAATATTTGTTAAAAGCTCAGAATAAGTTATTGACTCAATTCCCGGTTGATAATTAAACATAAAAAACATAGTCAAAACGGCAGCGAATAACAAAATATAAAATCCTATGCCGCCTAAATGTTTCTTTTTCAAGTGATTCACCCCTTATGAACATTTGCAAAAATCTAAAATGTCAGAACTTTTCTTAGTCTAACACAAAACATATAAAAATACAATAGAAGTAATCTAAATTTAACGGTATGTTAATTATTTATATAACATTCAGGTTTTAATACACCTATGTACGGAAGATGACGGTATTTTTCGTCAAAATCAAGACCGTATCCTACAACAAACTCGTCAGGAATTTCAAATCCGGTGTAATCGCATTTAATGTCAGCTGTACGTCTCGAAGGCTTATCTAAAAGACTGCACAGCTTGATGCTTGCCGGATTGCGCAAAACAAGTTCATCTTTTAATTTTTTTAAGGTATTTCCTGTATCTAAAATATCTTCAATTATTAAAACATGTTTTCCGCAAATATCCTGTTCCAAATCTTTTTTTATATTAAGATTTCCGCTTGAAACAGTTCCGTTTTCATAGCTTGAGACGATCATAAAGTCAAACGAAAGCGGCATGTTAAGATTTTTAACAAGATTGCCAAAGAAAATTACTGCGCCTTTTAAAATGCAAACACATACAATTTCTTTTCCGGCATAATCTTTGTTGATTTGCTCTGCGATTTCTTTTACTTTAGCAGCAATTTCTTCTTCTGTAATTAAAATGTGATCGATATTTTTGTTCATTTACATATCCTCCGTAAAAATAATTTCAAATATTTCTGTATCATTATTTTTAGCTGCAAAACGTTCATCAGCACGTTTTGAACTTACACATACTATATCATCGTCGGCTAAAATAAGTGGTATTTTAGTCCTTAAAAAACGCGGAACTTTATTATCTACAAAAAAGTCCTGAAGATTTTTTTTGTGTCCAAATCCGGACGGATAGAAATAGTCTCCGTCTTTTTTAAATCTGACATATAATGACTTGTTTTTTAGTGCGTTGACACTTAAATACAAAGCATTATTATCCTTTTGTTTATTATAATTAGTTAATTTTCGACAGGTAATAGTACCTATGTTTAAAATATGTGTTTTTCCGTTTAAGTTTAACGGATAACTGTTTTCGTCAGAAGGACTTTCTTTTATAATATATAATTTATTATATGCAACATAAGCGCTTATGCCTTGACCGATAGAAACGCCGCTGTTTTTTTGTAATAAACATTTTTCAACATCAAAAATACGGGCGCAATCAGGAGTAAATCCACCGGTAAGCTTTTGAATTGACAATGCTAAAAGGTGGTGTCTTATTATATCAGGTTCGTCATTTAAATCATTTATTAAAAAACATATATACTGTTTTTTTACAGTTGCTAAGTCGTTAAAACGATTTTGTACGACCTCTTGTATATAGCGGTCGGTATCGTTGTATAAGGTTATGTTACGCACAAGGCTTTGTTTAAATCCCTGATTTAATTCTTCCAGCTGCGGAATGAGAATATTTCTTATTTTGTTTCGGTGATATTCACATGATTTGTTAGAAGAGTCGTTAACATATGTTAAACCATTATCGTTAATGTAATTTAAAATTTCGTTTTTGCCTACATTTAATAAAGGTCTTATAACGCGTCTGTTATTCATAAACGGAATACCGCTAAGACCGTGTATTCCGCTGCCGCGTATAAAACGCATAACAACAGTTTCTATATTGTCATCAGCGTGATGAGCAGTTGCTGTAAAAGAAATTGAATGGAGAGCAAGCAGGGACTCAAAATAAGAATAGCGAACATCGCGCCCTGCTTCTTCGATACTTTGTTTATTTTTTTCAGCTATTTCTTTTACATTGAATCTTTCGCAGTAAAAAGGAATATTATATTTTTGGCAAAGACTTTTAGCAAAATCTTCGTCGCGTATTGCCTCTTCGCCCCGGAGCATATGATTTACGTGTGCTGCACTTATTGTCAGTTTAAACTCGTCGGCAACGGTCACCAAGGCGTGGAGTAGGCACACAGAGTCAGCTCCGCCTGAAAGAGCAACTAATATACTGCAATTGTTTATATTATATTTTACTAAGTTTTCTCTTACCGATTCAATTAAATAATTATGCTTCATGCTGTCTGTCCACATCCATAAAACGTGTATATTTTCCTGCCCAAACCATTTTTACAGTTCCTGTTGAACCATTTCTGTGTTTTGCGATGATGCATTCTGCTATATTTTTTTGCTCCGTATCAGGATTATATACCTCATCACGATATAAAAACAAAACAATATCGGCATCCTGCTCAATTGCACCCGATTCACGAAGGTCACTAAGCATAGGTCTGTGCTCTGAACGTTGGTCAGGAGAACGTGATAACTGTGATAAAGTTATTATCGGAACATTAAGCTCTTTTGCAAGAATTTTAAGAGAACGTGAAATATCAGACACCTCTTGCTGTCTGCTTTCTGCACGAGTTCCCTGCATTAATTGCAGATAGTCGATCACAATAAGTCCTAAACCCTTTTCAAGCTTTAGTCTGCGGCATTTTGCGCGAATGTCGCTTACCGTAACGTTTGTTGAATCGTTAATGTAAATCGGTGCATCGCCTAATGTATTTAAAGATGCAGCAATTTTTTCCCAGTCGTCTTCGTCAAGCTCACCGGTACGCAGATGTTCGCTGTCAATAAGCATTTCGCCGCTTATTAAACGTGAAACAATTTGTGGGGCAGACATTTCAAGACTGAAAATTGCAACGGGAGCATTTCCTCTTATTGCGGCATTTGCGGCAATGTTAAGCGCGAAACTTGTTTTACCCATAGCAGGACGGGCTGCAATAAGAATCAAGTCGGATTTTTGTAAGCCGTGCAGCTCTTTATCCAAATCAACAAGTCCGGTAGGCACACCGGTAAGTCTGCCTTTGTTCTGATAAATTTCGACAAGGTTATCGTGAGTTTGTAAAAGTACATCTTTAATATGTAAAAGTCCACGACTTTCTTGGTTTTCTAAAACATTAAATATAAGTCTGCCTGCTTCGTCGGCGACTGTTTGTGCACTTCCGGCAGGCGAGTAGCTCTGGTCTAAAATATCAGTTGAAACGTGTATTAAACGTCTGAGCATAGATTTATCTAAAACAAGGTCAATGTACTGTCTCAGATTTGCCGTAGTAGGCAAAGTTGTAGCTAAATAACTTAAATATTCAATGCCGCCTGAAACTTCAAGCTGATTTGCAGCTCGAAGTTCGGATGAAACCGTAACAATATCGACAGGCTCACTACGGTCAAAAAGAGCTTGCATAGCTTCGAAAATCATACGGTTAGATTCAATATAAAAATCAGTAGAACGTAAATTTTCAAATGCTAAAATAATGCACTCTTTATCAATGAGCATAGAGCCTAAAACTGATTGTTCGGCTTCTTTGTTGTGGGGCATTGTTCTTGGAATAACATTTTCCATTTAAATCAATATCCTTTCAGAGGATTTTTTTATTCGGCAACCACATTTACTTTAACAGTTGCAGTAATTTCGGGATAAACCTTAACCTGAACATTTGTAATACCTAAAACCTTTATTCCATCGGGCAAAACTAATTTTTTCTTATCGACAACTAAATGATGCTGCATTTTAATTTGTTCAGCAACATCTTTGCTTGTTATGGAACCGAAGAGTTTTCCGTTATCTCCGGCTTTTGCCTTAAAATTAACGGTAATGTAATTTAGTTTTTCAGCTAGCTCCTGAGCTTGCTGCTTTTCTTGATTTTTGTGAAAAGCGGCTGCGCTTTTTTGTCCCTCTAAAACATTTATAGAAGATTTATCAGCAACAACAGCTAACCCCTTAGGAATTAGATAATTCTTTGCATATCCGTCAGAGGCATTAACCAAATCGCCTTTTTTTCCGTGTCCTTTTACGTCTGCTTTTAATATTACCTGCATAACTATAACCTCCGTTTAATTTGTAGTTTCTATATAATAATCATCAATTGCAACAAGCAATCTTTGTTTTGCATCGTCAACAGAAACGTCATCGAGCTGTGCGCCTGCTATTGTAAGATGTCCGCCGCCGCCTAATTTTTCTAATATAACCTGAACATTTATTCCGCCTAACGAGCGTCCACTTATGTTCACGCCGTCTGCTGTTGTGTATAATACAAACGAGGCGGTTATTCCTTTTATATTAAGTAATTCATCTGCTGCCTGTGCAACTAAAACATGAATATCTCTGTCTTCTTCAAAACAGGTGCTTATTGCAATGTTTTCACGAACTATTTCAGCATTTTTTATAATGGACGAACGTTTAATATACGAGGTTAAATCCTGCTGGAACAGTGTTTTAATTGCAACGGTATCGACACCTTGTTTTCTTAAAAATGATGCAGCCTCAAATGTACGCACACCGGTTTTAAATGTAAAGTGCTTTGTATCAACTAAAATGCCGGAGTAAAGACACTCGGCTTCTAACTTGGTTACAGACATTTTATTTGATGTGTATTGCAGAATTTCGGTAATCATTTCGCAAGCGGAAGAAGCATATGGCTCGTGATATATAAGTGCGGTATGCTCAATAAATTCTGCGCCGCGTCTGTGGTGGTCAATAACAACTATTTGGTCTGTACGTGACAGCAAGGCTTCGTTTTCTACCAAAGAGGGCTTATGAGTATCGACAACAACCAATAAAGTTTCGCTTTTTACGTGTGCGCCTGCCTGCTGATTATTTATAAACAATCCGGAATATTCGTCAACGTTTTCAAAACGGGTAAGCATAGTGCGAACAGTTTGGTCGTATGATTCAAGCAGTATGTTTACAGGCTTGTTATGCATTTTACATATGCGATATATACCAAAGCTTGCACCTAATGCATCAATATCGGTATTTTTATGGCTCATAACAACTACATTTTCTGCATTTTGTATAAGTCCGCACAGAGCAAAGCTAACAACACGGGCTTTAACCCGGGTGCTTTTTTCGTGTTCTTTTGTTGAGCCTCCATAAAAACGAAATTGCTCGTTATCTTTAATAACAACCTGATCACCGCCGCGTCCCAGCGCCATATTAATAGCAGCCTTGGCAAATTCGCTGTTTTCCTGAATGTCAGAGCCGTTTAAGCCAATACCTATACTAACAGTTGCAGGAAGTGTGTTTCCCTCGTCGATACTTCTTATTTTGTTTAAAATATCAAATTTATTTTTTATAAACTGTTCTAAGTATCTGTATTCAAAGGTTATATAATACTTATCCTTTTCGTATTTAATGAGCACACCGCCGTTTTCTCTTGCCCAGTCATTAATATATTTATAGAGCAATGCCTGAAGCTGAGGTACAGAGGTATTAGGTGTTGATTCGGTGAGCTCGTCGTAGTTATCGACGAACAAAAGGCATTCAAATGTCTTTTCGTTAATATATTTATTTTTGATATTTACAAAATCGGTAATCTCGGTAAAGTAGAGAATACATACATCCTGTTGTTTGTCATCGTGGTGTGAAGATAAACTTCCGGCCACTTTAAAATGACGAGTGCCTATAGAAATATCAGCAAGCAGACCCATATCTTTATCTCGCATGCTTTCAATTGGAAATTCGGGTATAAGTTCGACAATTCGTCTGTCAAAAAGCTGTTCATGCGGAAAAATATCCTGAAATTCATTATTGTACCACTTAATTTTACCTTCTGCGTGGACAATTATAGTTGGCAGAGAAAATCCTGCAAGAGAATTGCCCTGTGTAGCACCTGCGTTTAAGGTCATTTGCTCAAACATAGCGGTAATTCGTTTTTTTGCAAAGTGTTTTGATGTTAGTTCTATTATAAAAAGAACTAATGCAAACACTATTTCGGCAGTCCCCAGCCATTTGTTGAAATATAGAGAGACGAAGCCTAAAATCAGGATTATAAAAACATAATATGCGCCTGTTGAATACAGCTTTTCAGATTTTTTATTAGTATCCATACTATACTCCTTATAATTTATTTATTGTCTTCGCCTTTTGATAAGCGACTTCTGTAATCAAAAATACCATCAAAAAGTCCGATTATTAAAATTATAAAAAACGGTAACATAAAAAGCATAGAGCATACAGGAATAAGAGCAATAAAAATTAATTTGCGTGTTGGTGATTTTACTCCTGATGCACGAAGTTTCCAACTGAAAAAGGTAAGACCGTATAAAAAGAATATACAGCTTAAAATCAATATAACATTTGTCATAGCATCTTTAAACATTCCTTCGGGAACAAAAGAGTTTAAAAAGAACACTATCAAAAACAATATTGCAAAACTTTTATCAGCCCGTTGCAAGTAAAAGGCAGGCCAAAAACTCATATCAACACGGCGTCTTGCCAGAAATGATTTAAATATAAGTGCTGTTATATATCCGACCGCTAAACTTATAATTATAAATAACGATGGTGAAAGAGTAAGCATCATTGAAGAAACAGCGCTGATAACAGTATTAAAAAGCTCATCTATTTCAGGTAAATCAGAATATACAGAGTCTAACGATAACATAGCCTGGTCTATAGATTGTGATATGATTGCCTCTATGTTCATCGCAGGATTACCGGCCAAATTTAAAATTTTCATACCGGTTAACGTGCTTGCTAAATATAAAATAGCTAAAAAAATAACGGTTTTGTTAAATGAAAGTTTTAGGTTTGCTGAAAATCCTAAAGTAAGCCCCATTAGTATTATCGGTATAATTAAAAGTAAGGCATATAAAAGAGCGGTTGTAAATACAGCACCGGATAATAATGAAATTACCAAAGGGATTAAAAACGTTATGCTGGTACTTGCAGCAACAAAACCGTAGTGCATTTTGACTGTCTGTGAACCTAAAATTACACTTATTAAAATTCCTGCAAAAAGTTGAATTAATCCGGTAAAATAACAAGAAATAAATGCCAATGCAACCAAAGATGCAGTTGTCATTAAATAATATTTTATATTCGAGCCGGTCAAAATAAATCCTCCTAAATTATCTGATTGATTATATCTAATATATATTATCATATTTAAGCGAAAATTTCAAGGATAATATGGTAACATTTATAGTTATTAATACTAAAATTATATTAAATTTTACAAAATACTTGTAAATTATTTATTTTTCTGTTAAAATAATGTTATCATGTGTGAGAGAAGGTTTTGTTATGGAAAAAGATATGGAATTTGAACGTTTAGTCCTTGTTGTAGATGACGAGCAGCCTATTGTAGATATTTTAAAGTTTAATTTAGAAAAAGAAGGCTTTGGCGTAATTACGGCCAACGACGGCGAAACGGCACTGCAACTGGCGTTATCTAAAAATCCTGATTTAATGCTTTTAGACATAATGCTTCCTAAAATGGACGGATTTGAGGTTTGTAAAAAAATCAGAGAAAAATCTAATGTGCCCATCGTAATGATAACTGCACGCGGTGAAGAAGTTGATAAAGTTTTAGGTCTTGAATTAGGTGCTGACGATTATATTACGAAACCGTTTTCTGTTCGTGAACTGTTGGCGCGTGTAAAGGCAAACATGCGCCGTTTTACAGTAGACGCTAAAGAAGAAAAAGAGGAAATTCTTAATATAAGCGATAATTTTTACATTAACGTTTCTCGTTACGAGGTATGCAAAGAAGGTAAAGTGTTAGAATTAACTTTAAGAGAATATGAGCTTTTAAAATTTCTTGTTATGCAACCAAACCATATATTTTCTCGTGAATCACTTCTGTCCAGTGTGTGGGGATACGAATTTTATGGTGACTTGCGTACAGTAGACGTAACCGTTAGGCGTTTAAGAGAAAAAATAGAAGATGACCCGGGTAATCCAACTTGTATTTTAACAAAACGTGGAGTAGGCTATTATTTTAAAAAGAATTAAGGGTTGTTGTTATGTTTAAAAGTTTACAATGGAAAATTGTTGCCATGTTTCTTTTATTGGTGCTTGCGCTTCTTACAATTGCAGGAACTTTTTTGATAATGTCTGTAACAGGATTTTATAACAATTTGTTTGCCGAAGAAATGGATTCTGTTTTCGACCGCTCGTTTATAGAAGAACTTGAAGCCGGCGGCTCTGAGGATTATTTATCAACTATTATCAGTGCCCGCACGCCGCGAATGGGTGTTGATTCATACCGTAGTTGTTATATCATATCGGCATCAGACGGCTCGGTTGTAAAGACCTTTGCCGGTGGTAATGTTTTGCCGGCTGAAATAACTCCCAATATGATAACTGCTATGAGCGGAAGAGTTGGCAGAGAGGTTAGCAGCAGGCTTTCTTATATGGATTACGCAGTTCCGTTTAGATCAGGAGATAGCGGTTATATAGTTTATGTAATTGATTCAAAGGACGAATTGTCAAAAATTATAGGGCAGATATTCAATATTATTATTCAGGCTCTTATGCTTGGTTTGATAATATCATTCGTGCTTGGTTATTTTTTATCTAAAGCAATTACTACACCTATTGTAAACTTAACAAAACGTGCAAAATTACTTTCTGAAGGTGATTTTGAAAATAAAATAGATGTTAAATCTAATGACGAGATAGGTCTTTTGACGCAGACCTTTAATGATATGTCGACAACTTTACAGGAAAATCTTATAGAAATTTCTCGCGAAAAAAACAAAGTTGATGCGATGCTGTTAAACATGACAGACGGAATTATGGCATTCGATGCAGATGGCAGAGTAATTCATATCAATCCTACTGCGAAAAAAATGTTTCATATATGTAAAGGTGAAGACCTTGACTTTGATTCGTTCTTTGCAGGTGTTGATGCAGACATAAAAATAGGCGATTTACTTTATTTTAATAATGATAGAAAATGCGAACGTGATATTGATTTTGAATCAGTACATTTAAAAGCAAATTTTGTTGGTTTTGATGATGAAAAAGACAATACCAGTGGTATTTTGGTTGTTTTACACGATATAACCAAACAACAAAAACTTGAACAATCCCGAAGAGAGTTTGTTGCCAACGTATCTCATGAATTAAGAACTCCGCTAACTACGCTTAAAACATATACTGAAACCTTGTTGGAAATGGTAGAAGACAGTCAAATGCCGCATAGGTTTTTAGAAACCATTTTAAATGAAACGGACCGCATGACGCGTCTTGTCAAAGATCTTTTGGTTCTGTCAAGTCTTGACCATTCACAACATGTTAAAAAGACGGTTTTTCCTATAAAAGAATTGATACAGGATGTTGTTTCAATAATGAAACTTGTTGCGAAGGAACAAGGGCATAAGCTTAGCTTTTCTTGTACAACGGCTTTACCGGAATTTTTTGGCGACAGAGATAAGCTTGAACAGCTTATGTATAATATTATATCAAATTCAATTAAATATACGCCAAATTGCGGTAAAATAGAAGTTTTTGCAGGTAAAATTTATGATGATGTCTATATTAAAATTTGTGATAACGGAATAGGTATTCCCGAAAAAGATTTAACGCAGATTTTTGAAAGATTTTATCGTGTCGATAAAGCAAGAAGCCGTGAACTCGGTGGAACGGGACTGGGCTTAGCTATATCTAAAGGAATTGTAGATGCGCACGAAGGCACTATTAAAATTTCGAGTGAAGTCGGAAAAGGAACGGAAGTGCTTATAACACTACCTGTGAAAGCAAAACCTGAAGAAGATGTTGAGTTAAACGGCTAATATTGTAAACTTATTCTAACAATTCTGTAATGGTATTGTAAAAAACATGTGTTATAATTATCAAAAATAAGAATTATACATGTAGTTATATGGGGGTAATTCAATTGAAAAACAAAATTTTAAGAAAGGTAATATGCAGTTTTGCGCTTGCGCTCATTTTGGCAGCTGTGTTTTCTGTCAGTGCATTTGCAACTCCTGACACTTTACCTGCTGATATAGCATCAACGAATGAAAGTCTGATAACGGTAAGAGCGCCGGAAACGACAACGATTTCGACAACAAATTCTAAATTGGCGATTTCTGCTGTTGCTGCTCCGGGAACAGTTGTTACAGTATATCGCTATGATGTAGCTACTAATTTGTTTTACAAGGTTATGCTAGAAGATGAGCCGTTAGAATCTGTGGTTGGTTCTTCGTGGCTGTTTGCTTCACAGGTTGATTTACAGACCGGATTAAATCAATTTATTGTTCGTGGTGCGATTGATGATGAAAACTTTACAATCTCTCGTTTCGATGTTAATTTATTGAACGAAGGATTTATGGACAGAATTAAAGGTGTTATATCCGTCATATTTAACTAATAAATAGTTTTTATTTAGAGTGTCCGTTGCGACACTCTATTTTAACATTAAAGGGATATATTATTTTTATATGAAAGGCGGGGGCTTTTAATATGAAAAGAAAATTAATATTAAAAGATGCATTCCTCGCGTTTTTAATTTGTTTAAATTTATTTTTGGTGTTTCAGATATGGTTTAATACTAATATGTTTTCTATTGATTCTATATCTGAGCCAAGTAAAATTGAAGAATTTTTAATTAAACCGGTCAAAAAGCTCTTTTCAAAAAGTAACAACGGTGCTTTTTCGGAAAATTTAAGAAATTTAATGAGACCTCAGCGAATTATTATTAACAAGTCAAACAGCAGAGCTGTTTTATATGACGAAAACGAAAGCTATCAGGAATTATTGGGATATACATATGAAATAATTCGGAGAATGTTTAACGGAAATATAAAAATAAATAAAACAGAAACAATAAGTTTAGATGATTATTGTGCTGTACTAAAAAGAAATTCTGTGTATTTGGATTATGATAACTTTTGTGATTTTAGATTATTTTCTGCCGCCATATGCGGTGAGGCTAAAAATCAATTAAGTAACGATTTATCTGTAGTTCGCGAGTGTTTGTTAAGTCCTGCTGACAACACACTGAACAATATTGCTGTATATATTAAAGACTACAAAACCGGCAATGTTATGAAGTATGTCATAGATGAAAAAAAAGATGTTTTAGAACAAATGCTCACATCCTATTTTCAGACACATAGTAAAGAAAGTACATTAAATTATTCTTTTGAACTTAATTTTCATAAGCAAGAAAGCGGAGACGGCTCGTTAGTAAGACTTGTATTTGACCCATTAATAATTTTTAATTTGGTATCATCTGATATACAAGGTGCAGAAACAAATAGCGAATTACTTTACAGATGGCCACAAATTCAAGATGAAAAATCAAATGAAATTTTAGGAGCATTTAAAATAAATCCTATGACAATGCGTAAGTACACGAATCTTACAAATGCTCGTGTTTTTGTTGAAAACGAAGCAACGCTTACTTTGAGCACTAATGGAATTTTAGAATATAAGACCATAGAAGGCGGGCAAGGACTTTTAATAGCAAATGATGAACAAAAAAATAATTTTGATATTTATAATGCAGTATCGGCTGCGGTGAATTTTATATATCAAGTTAATGAAGAATTGCCTTATGACTTAATATCATCATTGCGCTTTAATTCTGACATTGTAAATGGAACAAATCAAGGAAGTTATACAATAAGTTTTGATTTATATACAAATGGCTATCCTATACTTCAAACTGATCCTGCAACCGGCGAAAACACACATTGCATAACTATGAGAATAGAAAATGGATATTTAAAATACTATCGTCAATTTATTCGTAAATATAATTCCGTTGACGAAAATTTAAGTGTTTCTCCTGTAATAAATGCTGTTGATGGTTTAATAGATGATTTAAATTCTCAAGACGAACATTTAAATGTATTAAATGTTGGTCGCTGTTATGTTGATTCCGGCGTGGATAAAGCTTTAATACCTCAATGGAATATTAGAGTTGAAGGAATAGAGAAAATCTTAACTGTAAAGTAGGTGAGCATTACAATGAATTGGGAACGCGCCAAAACAGTGTTGATTATATTTTTTCTTATTATAAATATTTGTTTTGCCGGCATATTGGTTTATATGCGATATAGCGATGAAACATTATCTGAAGATACAGTAAAAACAACCGTTTCATTATTGTCGCAACACGGAATAATAATTAAAAATGCAAATATAATTCCTAAACAAAAAATGAAAAATCAAAACTATAGCTTAACTACATTGATGTTTTCTGATAATAAACTATTAAAAAAATGGTTGGGCGATGGCTATAAATTATCTGAAGAAGATTCTTCTGCGTATTGTTTTACTTATCAAAATGCAAATAAAAGATTAGTTTTAAACAAAACAGGTATAGATTTTATAAACGATAAAAAAACTGTTTTGCATACTAAAAAGTCAGATAAAGATATAGAAGATTTTTTATCTGCAAGGCTAAAAGAATTTAACTTTAATAAAAAGGAATACTACTTTAGTAAAGTGTGGTTTGAAAATGGTTTATATCATGGTATAATATCTCCTTTAGCCGATAACACAAAAATTTTAGGTATTGAACTGGAAATTTCGGCAGATAAAGAGGAAATAATTAATATAAAGGGAAATTACTTTACATCTAATAGCAAAGAAGAATTTGATTCTAAAGGTCTGTTAGATATAACAGCGATACTGGCAAAAATGGTATATTTGCCTGAAAAACCGATTTCAGAAATGACAGGAATATCATATGCCGGATATGTATCGGACATATATATCGAAAATAAAGAGGTAACAGCAGTTCCGGTTTATGTAATTGAATTTGCCAACGGAGTGATATATTATTATGATGCCCGTACCGGTGAAATGCTCGATTAATAATGTTACGAAAGGAGAAAAATAGTGTTTGTAGATATTGCTGAAATAAAAATAAAATCCGGAAATGGCGGAAATGGACTTGTTTCATTCCATCGTGAAAAATATGTAGCTGCAGGAGGTCCTGATGGCGGTGATGGCGGAAAAGGCGGAGATGTAACCTTTTTAGCAGATGCACAGCTTTCTACGCTTATGGATTTTCGGTACAGAAAACAGTATAAGGCAGGTAATGGAGAAGACGGGCGTGCTAAAAAATGTTTTGGCAAGGATGGCGAAAGCCTTACTATTAAAGTTCCTGCAGGAACTTTAATTCGTGATACTGAAAACGGCAGGATAATTGCAGATTTAAAGCGTGACGGAGACTCGTTTGTTGCAGCTAAAGGTGGAAAAGGCGGTTGGGGAAATGTCCATTTTGCAACGCCTACAAGACAAGTTCCTAAATTTGCAAAACCGGGTCAAAAAGGTATAGAAAGAACCATTACATTAGAACTTAAACTCCTTGCTGATGTAGGTCTTATTGGCTTTCCGAATGTAGGCAAATCGACCTTACTTGCTTCGGTAAGCGGTGCAAGGCCTAAAATTGCAAATTATCATTTTACTACACTTGAGCCAAATCTTGGTGTAGTAGAGCTTGGTGATGCCGGAAGCTTTGTTTTGGCAGATATTCCCGGAATAATAGAAGGAGCGAACGAAGGTATAGGTTTAGGACACGAATTCTTGCGTCATGTAGAAAGAACAAGGCTGTTACTGCATGTTGTCGATGTTTCCGGAATAGAGGGTAGAGATCCTATTTCTGATTTTGATATAATATGTGCAGAGATGGAAAAATTCAATGAAGATTTAGCTCAAAGACCTCAGATTGTTGTTGCCAATAAAACGGATATTATAACAGATGATTCACTTTATAAAAAATTTTGTGATGAAATAAATAAAAGAGGCTTAATCCTTTTTGAAATATCGGCAGCGACCGGAAAGGGTACTCGTGAGCTTATGATGTATGTAAGCAGCATGCTTAAAGAATTACCGGTTCCGGAATTTTCTATTGAGGAAGATTTGATGGATGAAACTGCTGTAAACGACGAAGACTTTACAATAGAAATTGTTGATGGGATATATGATGTAAGCGGCTCAAGACTTGAAAAAATAGTTAACAGTACAAATTTTGATGATTATGAATCGTTGCAGTATTTTCAACGTTCGTTAAGAAATTTAGGTGTAATAGATGCACTTGAAGAAAAGGGAATTGATGAAGGTGATACTGTACGTATTTACGAAATTGAATTTGAGTTTATGAGGTAGAGCTATGACTGAGTATATTAAATCAGCCCACGCAAAAATTAATTTATCCTTGGATGTTTTAAGCCGTCGTCCTGATGGGTATCACGAAGTTTCTATGGTTATGCATCAGGTTGAGCTTGCCGATACAGTAAAACTGGTAAAAAAAGATGTAAAGTTGATAAACTTAACATCAAATTCTGCTCAAATTCCGTTGGATGAGAGAAATATTGCCTACAAAGCTGCTGAATTATTGTTCGATCGATTCAATTTAGATTGCGGATTTGATATTTATATTGAAAAAAACATACCTATTGCGGGCGGAATGGCAGGCGGCAGTACAGATGCAGCTGCTGTTTTGTGTCTGATAAACGATGCGTGTTCTTTGAATTTATCTAAAGAACAATTAATGAAAATTGGCTTGGAGTTGGGGGCGGATGTTCCGTATTGCATATTCTCAAAACCTGCTTTAGCAGAAGGGATTGGTGAAAAAATAAGTGAAATCAGCGGCTTACCTTCGTGTAAAATACTGCTTGTTAATCCGGGTGTTGAGGTATCGACAAAAGAGGTGTACGAAACTATTGATTCATATCAAAATGATGAACGTGTTGATAATAAAAGCCTTATAAGCTGTTTGTCAGATAAAAATTTGCCGGGGGCTGTTTCTTATATGAAGAATGTTATGCAGCCTGTAAGCAGTAAAATGTGTCCGCAAATTACCGATATTATAGAAAAAATCAGGAGTTTAGGCGCGATACATGCGATGATGAGCGGCAGCGGTGCTACTTGTTTCGGTATTTTTGACAAAAATGCCGATTTATCAGATGCAGAGCAGTTTTTTTTGGGGTGCTCAGTAAATGTAACGCAACCATACATAGGCTAATCTTGCTTTTATTGTAAAAAATTATAATGCTAAAATTTGTATCAGGAGTGATGTTTATGAAAAAAATTCTTTTGTTATTATTAAGTGTGTTATTAATTGCAGGTATTTTTTCGGGATGTTCTGAGAAAAATGTATATGAAGGTGATGTATACGCAGAGCTTAAGCTTGAATCGGGTGAATCGATAGTTATGCAGCTGTTTCCGGATGTTGCACCTATGACAGTTAAGCACTTTATAGAAAATATTGAAGAAAAGTATTATGACGGTAAAGTATTTCACAGAGCGATAAAAGGCTTTATGATTCAAGGTGGTTCTGCTGACGGTAACGGAGTAGGCGGAAGTGGCAGAACAGTTAAAGGTGAGTTTAAATCAAACGGAATAGAGAACAATTTAAAGCATACACGCGGCGTTGTTTCTATGGCACGCACAAGCGATCCTGATTCCGGCAGCGGTCAGTTTTTTATAATGCACGCAAAGGCATCGCATTTAGACGGACAGTATGCGGCTTTCGGTAAAGTTGTTGAGGGTATGGATGTTGTTGATAAAATTGCCGAAATGCCTGTTGGAGGTCCGAATGGAGATGCATTGGAAACCAAGCCGGTTATAGAGTCTATCCGTATTATAGATGATTACACACCTAAGGCAAGTGCAGGGGCGGCTTCTGAGGCTACATCAAACAATTAATAAGAAATTTTATGTGTAAATTTTGTTAAATTTGGTTATAAATCCATATTTTTTAAAATTAGTACTTGAATATTTTTGTTTTATGTTGTAAAATATAATTTGTCAAAAAGATAACAAATATTTTTAGGAGGTTTTTTTAAATGGCAGTAAAAGTAGCTATTAACGGTTTTGGCCGTATCGGTCGTCTGGCTTTCAGACAGATGTTTGGCGCAGAGGGATATGAGGTTGTTGCAATCAACGACTTAACAAGCCCGAAAATGCTCGCGCATCTTCTTAAATACGATTCTGCACAGGGTAAATACGCTCTGGCTGATACCGTATCTGCAGGCGAAGATTCAATTACAGTTGACGGCAAGACCATCAAAATTTACGCAGAGAAAGATGCTGTAAATCTTCCTTGGGGCGCTCTTGATGTAGACGTTGTTTTAGAGTGCACAGGTTTCTACACATCAAAAGAAAAGGCTTCTGCTCATATTACAGCAGGTGCTAAAAAGGTTGTTATTTCTGCTCCGGCAGGCAACGACTTACCGACAGTTGTTTATAACGTAAACCACAACATTCTTACAAAAGATGATACAGTTATTTCTGCAGCTTCCTGCACAACTAACTGTTTAGCTCCTATGGCAAAAGCTCTTAACGAATATATGCCTATCGAAAGTGGTATTATGTCTACAATCCACGCATATACCGGTGACCAGATGATCTTAGACGGTCCTCAGAGAAAGGGTGACTTAAGAAGATCAAGAGCAGGTGCTGTTAATATTGTTCCTAACTCTACCGGTGCTGCAAAAGCAATCGGTTTGGTTATTCCCGAACTCAGCGGCAAGCTCATTGGTTCTGCACAGCGTGTTCCGACCCCGACAGGCTCTACTACAATTTTAGTAGCTGTTGTTAAGGGCGAAGCAACTGTTGAGGGCATTAATGCTGCAATGAAAGCTGCTGCAACAGAATCATTCGGATACAACGAAGATGAAATCGTTTCTTCTGACATCATCGGAAGCAGATTCGGTTCAATCTTTGATGCTACACAGACAATGGTTGTTAACATGGGCAACGGCTATTCACAGGTTCAGGTTGTTTCTTGGTATGATAACGAAAACTCATACACAAGCCAGATGGTAAGAACTATTAAATATTTTGCAGAATTAGGCTAAAAACTATAAAAGCCGGAGCGTTTTGCTCCGGCTTTTTTGTATTTGTTAAGGTTATTTGCTTAAGTAAAGTTTTAAACACAATATATGGTAAAAGTATATGGTTAAAATCACAATAAATGGTCGTTTTGCATAAAGTTTTATTTATTTTTTTTACAAATTTACCTATAAAATTTGCAAAATATAGATTGACTTTATATGGCATAGGTGGTATAATAAATATGCATATGTATAAGTGTGTCTTTTTGAAGATTCCAAAGCTTGCGGAAAGGAGGAAAAAGGAGATGAAAAACCTCTTAGTTATCAAAACAATTTCGTTGATTATGGTGGCTTTGTTTGCGTTTGGCGGCATTACAGTTGCCGAAGAGCCTAAGCCTGTAACGGTTGAATTTTCTACGGTAGAAACCGATGACGGAATAGTTGAGCTGAATCTGGCGGTTAAAGATGCAACGTTTATGGGAATACAAGCAGCGGTGCGATATAATACCGAAAGTCTTGCACCTGTAGATGAAGCCGGTGTCGAAACTGTCGATTTCAAAAAGTTCGCTACAAAATCCGAGCAGGCCGAGTTTTTTAATCCTGTAGGATTAGAGCTTGACGTTGAAAAAGGTCTTTTCGGTTTTACTCTATACATAATGCCCGGCGCAGAAGGCGAAGGAGTTAACGCATTAGGCGAGTACACTGCCGACGATAAAGGAATTAACCTTTACACGTTCCGTTTCAAAAAAATAGCTGATAAAGATTATAATTTTGAAATTGCTTTAAAAGATGATGTTAAACCTTATGTCTCGGTTCTGTCAGAAGGTCTTATAATAATGAATTATGCTGACGGTTCTTTAAAAGCAGATGTTTCGTTTATATACGAAGACAAAGAACCGGAGCACGTTACAATTCTTCCGACAATATCCAAGCCGATAATGAATGATGAAACTCGTAAAAAAGATGTTATATGCTTGCAGATAGGTAAAAACTTAGCTGTTGCATATGGCGAGAAAAAAGAGATTGATTCAGAAAACAAGCTTGTTGTTCCATACATCTCAGGCGATCGCACACTTGTTCCGCTCAGATTTGTTGCCGAAACACTTGGCGCAGATGTGTTGTGGGAAGATGGCTGGGACGGATGTGTAATTAAAAAAGGTGAAAAAGAAATTAAAATCACATTTGGTTCTGCCGAGTTTGTAGTTAACGGAAAAACAGTTACTTACGATGCTCCGATCGAAGTAGTTGAAGAAAGAACAATGGTTCCTATTCGATTTATTTCAGAAGAGTTTGATTGCGATGTTTATTGGAACGCATTAAACAAAGCAGTTGTTGTTTCACCGATAGACAATCCGTGGGTTGAAACAAGACAAGCTGAAATAACAGCTTTAAATGAAATGCTTGTAACAATTCTTTCTATTATATAAGTAGAAAAAGGTTCGGCATATAAAAATGTTTATGGTGTAATTTTTTAAATAAAAATTAAAATGAAGAGGAGATGGATTCAAAATGAAAAAGTTTACACTATTGTTTTTGGTAGCAGCTATCTTAGCTTTTTCTTCTTTTGGTGTTGCAGCATTTGCACCTGAGAATGATAGCTATACCATCACCTACAATGTAGGTGCAGAAAACGCAGGATCTATGTACGGTATGGTAGCAATTTCCGGTACCGGCGACAGCGTTAGCACAACTAACACTGACGACATCGTTTACATCGATCAGGCAACTGCAGATGCAGAAGGTAACATCACCTTTACAGCATTTGCTCCTATGGGCGCAGCTCCCAGTGATGCAGCTTATGTTCCAAGCACAGTATTCATTGGCGGTCCAAGCTACACCACAGTTCAGAAAATCGGTACTTTAGATGCAGAAGCAGCTAGCACATTTGCAATTACCGGTAAAGTTTCTGACACAGTTAGCAACGTTGCAGCAACTGTTACTGTTTTAAACGGTGAAGAAGAAATTGCTGTTGCAGCAGCTGCTGCTGATGGCACATTCAGCATTGCGGTTGCACCGGGTACTTACAATGTTAAGTTCACAAAAGCTGGTTTCTGCTCATTTACTTATACTAACGTAGTTGTTGGTGCAGCAGACGTAGCTCTTGCAGCAGTTGATATGACAGCTCTTGCTGGTGATATCGCTGAGGGCGGTAACGGCGAAGTTAAGCTTCCTGACTTAACAGCTCTTCTCGGAGATTATAACCACTCTGGTACAGCAATTACAAATGCATTAGCTGACCTTGATGCTAACGGCGAAGTTAAGCTTCCTGACTTAACAGCTCTTCTTGGTGGATACAATAGTGCTAATATTGTTCAGGCTTACGCAGCAGAGTAATTATACTTGTTGTTTTAATGTTTAGTAAATTATTTTTAGGAGGAAACCTTTTATGAAAAAGACCTTTAAAAGTCTGCTTCATATTATGCTTGCTCTTTTAATGGTTCTTAGCACTTGCGGAATTGTTTTCGCAGACGGAACTGCAAAAATTGATGTAAGCATAGTAGACGCATCAGATGATATAGATACAGGCGTTAATAAGCTTGTATTTAAGGTAACAACACCTGCAGGAGATGCTGGTGTTAATGCAACAGGTATTGTATTCTCGTATGATACAGCAGTA
>JAFYXI010000036.1 GCA_017546245.1 Clostridia bacterium
GATTTAACCAGAAGCCGTGCATTAACATCTGAGGAAGAATCAGTTTTAATACTGTTTAAAGTTGTTTATGACTTTAACAAAGAACAGCCGATGCAGCAGACATATAACTATACAACAGCTTATAAAAACCGTCCGCAAATTTCGGTAATTCACTCAAGAGTTACAGCGGTAGAACCATCATTTATTGCAGTAGAGCTTGGTGAGACAGCAGCACCTTTAAGCGGCGGAACAGTATATATGCGTTATAACCCGAACAGTAAACAAAAATTTGACTTGATTAATTTGGCACAGGTATCAATCGGTCAAGAGGTTATGATGCGTCTTCGTTATTTGAATACACGTGAAGTTGTTGTTATTGAGTAGAAAGGGGATGCTTTGATTGGCTATCAGAAAAAAGATATATTCTGCTTTTTTAATCGTTTTAATGATGCTTTCAAGTATCTGCGTTTCTGCCGAGGATATGAGCCTTGAAGAAATCCGTCAAAGCTTAACGTTTTTCGAACTGGCTGAAGACCAAAGCATTTCAAATGTTACAGAGGGATTTTCTCTTCCTGTATACTATAAAGGTGCTTTTATAGTATGGAAATCTGACAATGAAAATGCTCTCAGAATAGTTGGTGATTCAGATGGTCAGCAAGCCATCGTAATGCGCCCGCCTTTCGGAGAAGGTTATGCAGCGGTTGGTTTAACGGCATATATTTCAAAAGACGACAGCTTTGTTGAAAAAAACTTTCTTTTGCGTATAAAAGAGCAGGATATAGGATTTAAATACAGCGAAACTATTAAAAAGGCATACGAAGAGTTTGAAATGGAGTTTTTAACAGCGCAAAATATTTTTGCGCTAAAGAGCGATTTGTATTTGCCGGCAGAAGACTCTTTTGCCAACGTAAAAATATCTTATTGGTTTGACAATAATGATGTTATAAGCGAAAGCGGAAAAGTAGTGCGCAACTACGAAAATGACCGGACGGTTAATTTATATGTATGCTTTACAGAAGGTTTTGAAACATTTAAAACCAGCTATAAAATTACTGTAAAGGCATATTCAGATGATGAAATTCGTGCTAATGCCGAAAAAGACATCGAAGCTGCGGTAAAAGAACTGACAGATAAGTGCAATCTGCTTGCTTTAAACGATAACATTTCTCTTCCGACAACGGCAGCAAACGGCAGCTTTATTTCGTGGAGCAGTGCTGACAGCAGTGTTATAGACGATAGCGGTAAAATCTTTCGGGGAAGCGAAAAGAAAGAAACAACCCTGACTGTAAGAGCAGAATTTCAAGGCTGTGTGGTAGAAAAAGAGGTGCAGGTTGCAGTATTGGCAAAAGGTTCTTCTTCGTTCGAAACCGGAAGCAATGTCGGTATTAGCGGCGGCAGTTCGTCAAGTGGCGGCAGTTCATCAGGCAGCACCGGAAGCAGCGGCGGTTCCTCCGGAGGAAACGGCGGCAGCGCATCAAGCGGCGGAAGCAGCAACGGAAACAGCGGATCATCCGGTGGAAACACATCTGTGATTTCGCCCGACGTACCTGCAAAGCCTGTTACTTCATTTAATGATGTAGCCGCGTCACACTGGGCATATGATGCCATCAGCGAATTAACTAAAAGCGGTATTTTAAACGGAGTAGGCGAAGGAAAGTTTGCGCCTGATATGCCTCTTACAAGAGAACAAACAGTAAAAATACTTCTTTTAGCGTTGGATTTTAAAGTAGATGAAAAAATAAACAGTTCATCTTTTGAGGATTGCACGCAAGGTGCGTGGTATATTCCTTATATAGAAACAGCGAGAGAAAACAATATAATTAACGGAATATCTTCAACTGAGTTCGGTATCGGTAACAAGATTACCCGTCAGGAATTTGCAACAATAGTTGCACGAGCTTTAAAGCAGAAAGAAATCTCGCTTCCTGAAACCGTATATACAGAATTTGAAGATTCGGAAGAAATATCAGAGTGGGCAAAGAATGCAGCCGATATTCTTGCAGGAGCAGGAATCATTCGCGGAAATGATAATATGTTTTGTCCTCAAAACAGTACAACAAGAGCAGAAGCTGCGGTTATGATTTACCGCATTCTGTCAATAAATTCAGTTTTTCTTGATTAATGTCTTATTTCTTGTAAAAATGTCAGTTTAATTATTAAACCTTGGGTGCTATAATTTATTTATAACAATAAAAACAGAAAGGCGTTGATTACAATGACAAAAAGAAATTTCAAAGGCTATATCAGCCTGATCCTTTCAGTGATGCTTATTATGAGCACGCTGGTGCTGCCCTTGGGTGTGGGCGCAGTAGCAAACGACATAGTTACTTTGTTAGAC
>JAFYXI010000006.1 GCA_017546245.1 Clostridia bacterium
TCTGCAACTTGATGTAACCTGCGATTTTCTGAGCCATTAGGGGCACCTCCTTTTTAACGAATGTGGTACTGGCGAACGGACCCTCCGTCCTCCCACGGCATTGCGGCAAGCTCAAACAGCCACAAGCCAAACATACACATTAAATAACAACACCTGCTGTATTTTCTGTGTACATCACATCTGCCATAAGCAGATAATATAACAATCCTTTCGGATTTGCTATCTTAATGTAAAACTTCAACCTGAGAAAAATCGAGCTCGACGGGAGTTTCCCTACCGAACATTGAAACAACAACCTTAACAAGCTGTTTTTCTGTGTCGATTTCGCTTACAACACCGACAAAGTCTGCCAAAGGACCATCGCAAACGCGAACGCTTGAGCCGATTTCGAATTTAACAGCAACGGTTTTACGCTCGATACCCATTGCGTAAACCTCTTCATCAGTAAGAGCAACCGGTTTAGAACCCGGACCTACAAAACCTGTAACCCCGCGTGTGTTACGGATTACATACCAGCTTTCGTCCGTCATATGCATTTTAATCATTACATATCCCGGGAAGACCTTGCGCATTACGGATTTTTGCTCGTTACCTTTTGTTTCGATAACTTCTTCCATAGGCACTTTAATATCTAAAATCTGGTCTTCTAAGCCACGGTTTTCTACAGATTTTTCAATGTCTGTCTGCACTTTTTTCTCATAACCTGAAAAGGTATGCACAACATACCATCTTGCTTCATCAGCCATATCAAATCAAAGAAGCAAAAGCCTCTTCTGCCTCCTTTTAAATTAATTTTGAAATTAATCCCTCGTCGGAGGATATTCCTCTTATTTAAGCAGTGTATTTACTAAGAACTGGAAGAAAAAGTCCAGAACTGCAATTATTGCACCAACCAAAATAAGGGCAGTAATAACGACACCGGTATTGTTTCTTACTTGTTTAAAAGTAGGCCAAACTACTTTTTTAAGCTCGGTCTTCATTTCACGGAAATAAGCTGCAATACGCTTAAAAAAACCTGCCTTTTTTTCTTCAGACGCCATAACTTACACATCCTTACTTACAAATTTGGCTTGCACAAAATTATTTTGTTTCTTTATGAGTTGTGTGTTTTTTGCAGAATCTGCAGTATTTGCTCATTTCGATTCTGTCCGGATCATTCTTTTTGTTTTTCATTGTGTTATAGTTTCTCTGCTTACATTCTGAACATGCGAGTGTGATTCTGGTTCTCATGAAAAGCACCTCCTTATGTTTATCAATGCGTTAATATTGCATATTTAAAGCTCTTTTAATGCGATTTTTTCGAAAAAAAAGCGCACAAAAAAAAAGAACCTAACCCTCAGGTACACTTTAATATACCATAATAAAATTATTTCGTCAAGAGTTTTTTTAAAAAATATTTAAAATTATGTTTGACAACTCTGTATTTTTCTGTTATAATAGCTTTGAAATTAAATATGGCCCATTGGTCAAGCGGTCTAAGACACCGCCCTTTCACGGCGGTAACAGGGGTTCGATTCCCCTATGGGTCACCACGTCGGAGTAAGCTGTGCTTGCTCCGATTTTTTATGCAAAAAATCAGTCGCTTGCTTCGCTACTCCTCCTTATCCCACAAAAGCAAGACTTTTGTGGGAACCCTTATTAAAGTAATACCAAAGGTATTGCTTGCTTTTTATTATTTAGAGGGGAATCGAACCCTGAGAGGGTTTTTGCGTTAAGAAAACAGTCCGGCGGACTGTTTTTAGCAAAAAGATGCGAGACCGGTACCGAAAAGCGAAGCTTTTGGGTGGTTGAGCAAGTAAGACGCGAAGCGGCTGTTTCCCCTATGGGTCACCAGAAAAAGCGACTTGCCTGCGCAAGTCGCTTTTTCTATGAAGCATTCCCTACGGGAACATTAAGTAGCCTGAGGCAATGAAGTCGCTTCGCTAATGAAGTGTGCCTTACGGCACGTTTTAAATGCTTCGCTTCATTAATTTGCAAAGCAAATTTACTTCATGACGGCATAGCCGTCACTTCATATTTGTCTTACGACAAATACTTCGTTTAAAAATAGTCTGCAACTATTTCGAACACGAAAATCAAAACCAAATAATGACAAAGGCATTGGTAGGTTTTTCATTATTCAATATCGTTTTTTAAATCTTCCCTTATAATTTTATTGAAAAAATATTTTTCTTGTGTTACAATAAAAAAGTCTGAATAATATATTAAATAGGAAATTAAATATAAAGGGGAACAACTATGAAACACAAAAAAAGGCACAGCTTTAAAGTAATAAATTTTATAGGCTTGACATTGGCAGGATTTATAAATGCCTTTGGCATAACCGTTTTTTTATCACCCGTAAAGCTTTACGACAGCGGCATTTCGGGCACATCTATGCTGCTTTCGCAAATTACGCCGTTTTCTTTGTCGTTTTTTCTTTTGGTTTTAAACGTTCCTCTGTTTTTATACGGATTAAAAAAACAGGGCGCAGTCTTTACCGTATATTCATTATATGCTGTTGCAATGTATTCTTTAGGCGCATTTTTAATAACCGATGTTTTGCCCATTGATGTTAGTATTGCCTCTCCTTTAGCAGGTCAGGATTTGCTTTTATGTTCGCTCTTTGGCGGACTTATTTCGGGTATAGGCAGCGGTTTAACCATACGTTTAGGCGGAGCGATAGACGGAGTTGAGGTTATGTCTGTTGTTTTTGCTAAACGGCTTGGCATTACGGTAGGAACTTTCGTTATGGTTTACAATGTTATTATATATGTAATAAGCGGCTTTATATTAGACAGCTGGATATTGCCTCTTTATTCGATTGTAACCTACGGTGCAGGACTTAAAACCATCGACTTTATAGTAGAAGGTCTTGACCGTTCAAAAGCTATTATGATTATAACCGATATGGCAGATGAAATATGCGATGCCTTATCGGACGAATATGAAAGCGGAGTAACTCAGCTTATAGCACGCGGACATTACTCAAAGCAGGAAAAAACTGCTGTATATTTTATTGTAAACAGATTCCAGATTCCGAAAGTTAAAGAAATAGCACACGATATTGACCCGAATGCTTTTATGACCATTACCGAGGTTGCAGATGTCTATACAAGCATAAAATAAAACACAGCATTACATTTATTTGACATTTTATACTAAAATTGATAAAATACCAATCATATTATATAAAAGAGGGTGAGCAGATGGAAATGACGGTAGCAGAGGCTGTTTTAAGGGTAGTAAAGGAACAGGGCACAGATGTTATATATGGCTATCCGGGCGCGGCAAATACGCCGATTTATGATAAAATAAATAATGCCGGTCTCTACTGTGTTCTCACCCGAAATGAGCAGGGCGCTGCCCACGCGGCAAGCAGTTATTTTAAAATGACAGGTAAGGTTGGTGTATGTACGGCAACCTCAGGTCCCGGTGCAACAAATTTAATAACCGGAATAGCTAATGCTTATATGGATTCTGCACCGCTTGTTGCAATTACAGGTCAGGTAGCTCTGTGCAACATCGGAAAGGATGCCTTTCAGGAGGTTGACACAACAGGTGTTACCACCCCTATTACCAAGCACAACTATCTGGTAAAAAATGCCGAAGATGCTGTCAGCATAATGCGCGAAGCCTTTTATATTGCAAAAACAGGCAGACCCGGTCCGGTTGTTGTTGATATTCCTTTGGATATTCAAAAAGAGATAATTGAATTTACCTCCTGCGAACAATCCGAAATAAGAGGATATAATCCCGAGCCTGAGCTGAACGTAAAGCAGATTAAAAAGCTTGCAAAAATGCTTCATTCGGCAAAACGGCCGTTTGTCGTTTTAGGCGGCGGAGTCTTAGGAGCAGGCGCAAGTGATGAATTTACGGCATTTGTTGAAAAAATTAAAGTTCCGGTAGCATCAACCCTTATGGGTATAAGCGGTATAAGCTCAAATCACAGCCAGTATTTAGGAATGCTGGGTCTGCACGGAACACATTCTGCAAACAATGCATTTTTAAATTCCGATTTAATAATCTTTATGGGTTCACGCATATCTGACCGCGCGGTTTCTGACAGCGAGGCAACTGCCCGCCGTGCAAAAATTGTGCATATAGATATTGACCCTGCCGAAATAAATAAAAATATTATCTGCGACTTAAGCATTGTTGCAGATATTAAAAAGCTGCTTATTAAATTAAATGAATATACTGATTTTGTGTGTCCCGATACCTGGCTTAATGAATGCATTAACGCAAAAAATCAGAATATAAAAGCTGAAGATTCACAGACAAAGCTGGTTAATCCCAAGCTGTTTTTGAAAATGCTTTCAGATAAAACAACACCCGATACAGTTATTTCGACCGAGGTTGGACAAAATCAGATATGGACAGCAAATCATTATAAATTTTTAAAACCCAATACCTTTTTAACCTCAGGCGGATTCGGCACAATGGGCTATGGCTTGCCTGCGGCATTGGGGGCAAAAATAGCACGCCCCGAGCTTACGGTTATCGCAATCGAGGGCGACGGCAGCTTTCAGATGGCTATGCCCGAGCTTGCTGCTATGCGACAAAGCGGCGCAGACTTAAAAATTGTAATATTTAAAAACCGCTCTTTAGGAATGGTACATGAGCTTCAGCAAGAACACTTCAACTCAAATTTTGTAAGTGTTGACTTGGGCGATTATCCGCATCTTGATAAAATTGCAGAGGCATATGATATTCCGTATATGCAAATCAGCACAAACGATGAAATTGAAAACGGCATAAATGCTCTTTTAAAAGACGGACAAGCCTTTATTTTAGAGGTTTTGGTCGATGAGTTTGAAAGTACATTATAAGGAGGCAGCAAATGTCTAAATATATTTTAAATGCTTTAGTAGAAAATCACGCAGGTATACTTGCAAAAATGGCAAGCCTTTTTGCACGCAGAGGTTTTAACATCGACAGCCTGGCAGTAGGTGAAACACACGACCCTAAGTTATCTTCTGCTACAATCGTTGTTGACGGAGATGCTCAGACAGTAGACCAGGTTGAAAAACAGCTTTCAAAGCTGATTGATGTTATAAGTGTGCAGACATTAGCACCCGAAGCATCGGTATCGCGCGAGCTTTCTTTAATAAAGGTATCGTGCACAGCCAAAAACCGTGCCGAAATTACCCAGATTGTTGATATATTCCGTGCAAATATTATTGATATATCTGACCACGCGGTAATTATTGAGCTTACAGGCTCGGCTATGAAAATCGAGGCATTTAAAGAAATGATGCGTCCTTATAATATTTTAGAAATGTCACGAACAGGTATGATTGCAATGACACGCAGTCTTGCAGATTCTAAAAAGGTCGAGGCAGACAACCATATATTATAGAATAAATTAAATCAAGAGAGGTAAAAATATGGATAAGCTGCATTCATCCAAGGGTGTACGCAAAACAATGGGCGAGCACGGACTGCATTTTCAAAAAGCTCTCGGACAGAACTTTTTGACAGATGTAATCGTATTAGAGCAGATAGTAGATGCCGCACAGTTAGACGATGATACCTGCGTTTTGGAAATAGGACCGGGTGCAGGAACATTGACACGCGAGCTTGCACAAAATGCACACAAGGTTGTTGCCGTAGAAATAGATAAAAACCTGATTCCGATGTTAAGCGAAAACACAGCAGAATTTGACAACGTAAAAATTATAAATCAGGATATTTTAAAAACTGACCTTAAAAAGCTTTTCTCAGAAGAATTTTGCGGCAAAACCGTTAAGGTTGTTGCGAATCTTCCTTATTATATAACAACTCCGATTATTATGAAGCTTTTAGAAGAAAATCCGGGCATAAGCTCAATTGTTATAATGATTCAGAAAGAGGTTGCAGAACGTCTTTGTGCAGACCCCGGAACTAAGGCATACGGCGCAGTAACCCTTTCGGTAAATTATTACGCAAAACCATCGTTTGTATGCTTAGTACCGCCTGAAAGCTTTGTTCCGCCGCCAAAGGTATGGTCTGCAGTTTTAAAGCTTGATGTTTTAGAAAATCCGCCGGTAGAGGTTAAAGACGAAAAGCTTTTCTTTAATCTTATAAAGGCGGCATTCGGACAACGACGCAAGACCTTTATAAACAGCGCAGGCAATTTTTCGGGCATATCGGCAGATAAAGAAGACATTAAAAATGTGCTTTTAAAACTCGGTTTTTCTGAAACTGCAAGAGGCGAAACTTTTAGTTTGGTAAATTTTTCACAAATTGCCAACGAGCTGTCTGATTTAAATTTGTAGAAATACACTATTAAAATTTATAATAAAATACTTTGATTTTTTTGATAATTATGGTATAATATTATACAAGTTGAGTTTTTTTCGTTATAATTTTTGTAAAAATTACATAAACTAAAAATGATTATGGCTTAAACACTCAACAGAAGATTAAATGATAGAGAGATTGAAAGGAGATTACCATGACAAACAACAAGGCTGTAAAAGCTTGGCTTGATGAAATGATTGCTCTTACTACTCCTGACAAAGTAGTTTGGATTGACGGTAGCGAAGAGCAGAAACAGGCGCTGTATGCAGAATCAGTTGCCGATGGTGAAATGATTAAATTAAACGAAGAAAAGCTCCCGGGCTGTTATCTTCACAGAACTGCTCCGAACGACGTTGCTCGTGTTGAGGACAGAACCTTTATTTGTACATCTAAAAAAGAAGATGCAGGTCCGACCAATAACTGGGAAGCTCCTGCTGTTATGTATGAAAAGCTTAACAAATTATTCAAAGGCAGCATGAAGGGTCGCACAATGTACGTTATTCCGTACATGATGGGACCTTATGGCTCACCGTTTTCTAAAATCGGTATCGAGCTTACTGACTCTCGTTACGTTGTTTTAAACATGGAAATTATGACCCGTGTCGGAACAAAAGTAATGGAAGAATTAGGCGACAGCGACGATTTCGTACGTTGCTTACATGCTGTTAAGGATGTTGATCCTGAAAACAGATACATTGTTCACTTCCCTGAAGATAACACTATTATGTCTGTTAACTCAGCTTACGGCGGTAACGTATTGCTCGGCAAGAAGTGCTTTGCACTCAGAATTGCAAGCCATATGGGTCACCGTGAAGGCTGGATGGCTGAACATATGCTTATCTTAGGTCTTGAAAATCCGCAGGGCGAAGTTAAATACGTTGCAGCTGCATTCCCAAGTGCCTGCGGTAAAACAAACCTCGCTATGCTTATTCCGCCGGCAGCTTTAAAAGGCTATAAGGTTTGGACAGTAGGTGATGATATTGCCTGGATGAGAATAGGCGAAGACGGCAGACTTTGGGCAGTTAACCCCGAAGCAGGCTTCTTCGGTGTTGCTCCTGGTACATCTACTAAAACTAACCCGAATGCTTTAGCTACAACTATGAAGAACACTATCTTCACAAACGTATTCCACAACACAGAAGATAATACTGTTTGGTGGGAAGGCTTAGACGGCGAAGCTCCTGAAAAAGGTATTGACTGGCAGGGTCGCCCGTGGACTCGCGACAACGGCGAGAAGGGTGCTCATCCGAACAGCCGCTTTACCGCACCGGCAGCACAGTGCCCGTGCATTTCAAGCGAATTTGAAAATCCGCAGGGTGTGCCGATTTCTGCTATTATCTTTGGTGGCAGACGTGCAAAAACTGCTCCGTTAGTATATGAATCATTTGACTGGCAGCACGGTGTATTCGTTGGTGCTACTATGGCATCTGAAACAACTGCTGCAGCTGCAGGTAAGGTTGGTGTAGTTCGTCGTGACCCGATGGCTATGATTCCGTTCTGCGGCTATAACATGGCTGATTATTTTGCACATTGGCTCGAAATGGGTAAGAAAATCCCTAATCCGCCGAAAATTTTCCACGTTAACTGGTTCCGTCAGGATGATGAAGGACACTTTATGTGGCCCGGATTCGGCGACAACCTCCGCGTGCTCAACTGGATTTTAGCTCGTTGCGCAGGCGAAGCTGATGCTAAAGAAACTGAAATCGGTTATCTGCCGAATGCTTCTGACATCAATATCGAAGGTCTTGACATCGATAAAGACGTTTTAGAGCAGCTCTTAACCGTTGACAAGAAGGTATGGCTTGAAGATGTTGAAGGTCAGAAAGAATTCTTCGCTAAATTCGGCGATGACCTTCCGGCAGCAATTAAAGAAGAGCTTGCTGCTTTAGAGGGCCGTCTTTCTAAGTAATATGCTTAATAGACGCTTTTGCGTTTGTTAATATATTATTGGTTCTTTTACAAGGAGGAAATTTAATATGAAAAGAAGACTTTTACTTGGCGTTTTAGCCATAGCAGCAGTATCTTCTTTTGCCGGCTGTTCTGCTAAGGATAATATGGAAGCTCCTGTTTCCCCGTCCGCAGCAGTATCAGATATGACTAACGCTGACAAAGGCAGCGATGGCAATTTAATGACATCATCGCCGACAGCTAGTGCTGACATAAAATAATTTCACCTTCAGAAAAGACATTACCGAGTCGCAGATTTATCTGCGGCTCTTTTTTTGTAATTAAATAAAATTTGGAATAAATTGGAAAAACGCTGGACAAATATATGCTCTTGTGTTATAATATATTCGTCACGCAGTTTAATATTTCAACAAGCAGAAGTTTACGTTTGCTAAAAACGTAGGCTTAGATTTTCATACTTCTGCTTGTATGAAACTGCGTGACAACAGAAATCGAAGCTACGTTTTTGTGCGTGGCTTCGTCGAAGTCACGCATTTTTTAATTTAAGGAGAAATGAATTTGGAATAAATTGGTAAAAAACACTGGACAAGTCTTGACTTTTGTGGTATACTTATATTTGCGAAGTAAATTTAATATTTTAACTTTAAAGTAAGCTGTATTTTGCTATGTGTAAAAATACATGCTCTTTTTCGTACACTTACTTTAAAGTTTCGAAATTTACTTCGCAAAAGTTGGAGTTATGTATTTTTCGTGCGTGACTTCAACGAAGTCACGCATTTTTTAATTTAAGGAGGAATGAATTTGGAATAAATTGGTAAAAAATACTGGACAAATATATGTTCTTGTGTTATAATAATATCGCTACACATCTAAATAAAACTAAGTTAAGGTTTACGTTTGGCAAAAACGTTGGCTTTAGGTTTTTATACCTTAACTTAGGGTTAGATGTGTAGCAACAATAATCCGAAGCCGCGTTTTTCGTGCGTGGCTTCGTCGAAGTCACGCATTTTTAATTTAAGGAGGAATAAGTATGGAAGGAACAAATTACAGAGAAATGTATTATTTATTATCTCAGACTGTTGCAGACGTAATTGAACATCTGACAGAAAAGCAAATCGAGCTTGAAGAAATGTACCTTAATCAAGACAGCGAAAATGAACTGAGAAAGCAAGCAGAAATTAATTCTTTTAAACAAGGAAACTCATGGTAAAAAATAAATACATAGCTCTTGTGTGACCAAACAAAGAATATCTGCAACAAATATTTATTTTGTTGCAGATGTTTTTTTGCAGTAAAATTCTTGCAATATTTATACATATAGTATATAATATAGCAGTCAAAATACATAATCAGGAGGAAAACATTGGGATTAATTGAATTAATTTTAGTTGCCATAGGTCTTTCTATGGATGCTTTTGCGGTTTCTGTGTGTAATGCTATGACAGTAAATAATCTGCGTTTTCGTGATGCCGCAAAATTCGGATTGTTTTTTGGATTTTTTCAGGCTTTAATGCCATTAATCGGCTGGGCAGCAGGTAAAACCTTCAGCGCATATGTTACTGCTTTTGACCATTGGGTTGCTTTTGTTTTGCTCGCATTTATCGGCGGAAAAATGATTTATGATGCGGCTTGCGGATGCGAAGACGAAGCAAGCGAAAATCCTTTAAGCTTTAAGGTTTTATTGGTTTTGGCAATTGCCACAAGCATTGATGCTTTAGCTGTCGGCATAACCTTTGCATTTATGCAGATGTCAATTTTGCCGAGTGTTCTGTTAATCGGTGCTATAACCTTTGCTATATCAACAGTAGGCGCATTAATAGGCAAAAAAGCAGGCGATGCTTTGGGTAACAAAGCTGAAATTGCAGGCGGCATTATTTTAATTTTAATTGGTGCAAAAATTTTAATTGAACATTTATTTTTTTCATAAAAATTTAGGGATGTAGAAAACTTGGTTTTTTACATCCCTTTTAAATTGTAAAAAAATTGCGAAAAACCTCAATAAATATTGACATTTTCTTTGAAAAATTATAAAATTATATATGTATTATTGTATAAAAATACAGTTTTTAAATAAATAAAAAAGGGATGAATGAAATGAAAAAATTAATGCTCGGCAACGAGGCTATCGCACGCGGAGCATATGAGGCAGGCGTTCACGTTGTGTCCTCATATCCTGGAACTCCGAGTACGGAAATAACTGAATTTATCGCAAAATATGATGAGATATATTCAGAATGGGCACCAAACGAAAAGGTTGCTGTCGAAACCGCAATAGGCGCGGCAACAGGCGGCGGACGTGCTCTTTCTGCTATGAAACACGTTGGTCTTAACGTGGCAGCTGACCCGCTTTTTACAGTTTCTTATATCGGTGTTAACGGCGGTCTTGTTTTAGTTGTTGCCGATGATCCGGGAATGCACAGCTCACAAAACGAGCAGGATTCACGAAACTATGCAATTGCAGCTAAAGTTCCTATGCTCGAGCCTGCTGATTCAGCTGAATGTAAAGAATTTACCAAAAAGGCATTCGAAATAAGCGAACAGTTCGATACTCCCGTTATTTTACGCGTTACCACCCGTGTTGCACATTCACAGAGTATGGTTGAATTAGAGGACCGCAAAGAAGTGCCGGTTAAAGATTATACAAAAAATATTGCTAAAAATGTTATGATTCCGGCAAACGCAAGACCAAAGCACGTTATGGTTGAAGAGCGCACCAAGGCTTTAAGTGAATATAACAGCGCATCTGATTTAAACAAAATGGAAATTAATGATACCAAAATCGGTATTATCGCAGCAGGTATTTCTTATCAGTATGCTAAAGAGGCTTGCCCCGATGCATCTGTTTTGAAAATTGGTATGATTAATCCTATGCCCGAAAAGCTTATCCGCGAATTTGCTGAAAAAGTCGATAAAATTTATGTTGTTGAGCAGTTAGACCCTGTTATCGAAAATTACTGCCGTTCAATCGGCATTGATGTAATCGGAAAAGAAATATTTACCTTAATCGGCGAATATTCTACCGAGCTTTTAAAAGAAAAAATACTTGTAGAAAAACCGGCAGAGCCGATGAAAGCAGACGAGCCTATTCCTGTTCGTCCTGCTGTTATGTGCCCGGGATGCTCGCACAGAGGTGTTTTCTATGTGCTTTCTAAATTAAAACTCAATGTAACTGGCGATATTGGCTGTTATTCTTTAGGCTGTGCAAAACCGCTTGAAAGCATAGATACCATCGTTTGTATGGGCGGAAGTATTACTGCAGCTCACGGTATGGAAAAAGCTCGCGGTAAAGATTTTGCACGAAAAACCGTTGCAGTTTTGGGTGACTCTACCTTCGTTCATTCAGGAATTACAGGACTTATTGACGTTGTTTACAACAAAGGAACAACAACCACAATTATTCTTGATAACTCAATTACCGGTATGACAGGACATCAGCAAAACCCTGCAACCGGCTTTACCATTAAAAACGAGCCTACCCGTCAGGTTGACTTAGAAATGCTGGCTCACGCAGTTGGTGTTGACCGTGTTGTTATTGCCGATCCGTTTGATGTTGACAATTTTGAAAAGGTAGTTAAAGAAGAAATCGCGGCAGAAGAACCGTCTGTAATTATTGCTCAGCGCCCCTGTGCACTTATTAAAAAAGCAGGATACACAGGCCGCTACGTTATAAACGACAAGTGCAAGAACTGCAAAATGTGCATGAAGCTTGGATGTCCGGCAATTTCTTTAACCGAAAACGGACCGAAAATTGATGAAACTCTTTGCGTAGGCTGCGGACTTTGCCCGAATGTTTGTAAATTCGGCGCAATTGAGCGCGCTTAACCCGTGCAGAAAGGATTGTGTGATATTATGAATATAATGATTGTTGGTGTAGGCGGTCAGGGAACACTCTTAGCCAGCCGAATTATAGGTGCAGCCGCAATAAATTTAGGCGGCGATGTTAAACTTTCTGAGGTTCACGGAATGAGCCAGCGTGGTGGCAGCGTTGTTACCTATGTTCGCTACGGCGAAAAAATTGCATCCCCTATTATCGGCGAGGGTGAGGCAGATGTTATTTTAGCTTTTGAACAGTTAGAAGCATACCGCTATATTTCATATCTCAAAGAGGGCGGAAAATATATTGTAAATACTCAAAAAACCAATCCTATGCCTGTTATTACAGGTGCGGCGAAATATCCTGAAGATATTTTAGGCAAGATGGAAAAAATGGGTATTTCTGTTACATCCTGCGATGCTTTGGCTTTAGCTAAAGAAGCAGGAAACATAAAATCGGTTAATGTTGTTTTAATCGGCGTTATGGCAAAGCATACAAACATCTCTAAAGAAGAATGGGAAGAGGCAATCAAGCAAACCGTTCCCGAAAAGTTTTTAGAGGTTAACTTAAAAGCCTTCAGACTGGGATACGATGCTTAATTAAAAAACATAATTACACATAAAGAGGTGTTATAAATGTCAAAAATATGGAATCCCGAAGCCGAGTGTATGAGCAGGGATAAAATGCACGCACTTCAGAGCGAGCGTTTAATTAAAAAGGTAAAAGAAGTTTACGATAATGTTCCGCATTATCGTGCTAAAATGGATGAAAAAGGCGTAAAACCTGAAGATATTCGTTCAGTTGATGATTTGCATCTTTTACCCTTTACAAGTAAGCAGGATTTAAGAGATACTTATCCGAACGGTCTTTTTGCCCGTCCTAACAAAGATATAGTCGAAATTCACGCAACAAGCGGCACAACCGGAAAGCAGGTTGTTGCAGGCTATACCAAAAACGACCTCGAGCTTTGGGGCGAGGTTATGGCGCGTGTTTTAGCATCGGCAGGCGGTGATGAAAATTCTGTTGTTCAGTCATCTTACGGATACGGACTTTTTACCGGCGGTTTAGGTGCTCATTACGGCGCACAGACCTTAGGTGCTATGGCTATTCCTACTTCATCGGGCAATACCGAGCGTCAGATTCGTATGATGAAAGACTTAGGCACAACTATTTTATGCTGTACTCCTTCATATGCGGCATATATAGGCGAAACCATCCGCGAAATGGGCTTGGATATTAACGAATTTAAGTTAGAAGCAGGCGTTTTTGGTGCAGAGCCATGGACAGTTGAAATGCAGCACGAAATTGAAAAAATGCTCAATATCCGCACAGTTGACGTATACGGACTTACAGAAATTATCGGACCGGGTGTTGCTTTTTCTTGTGAAAAAGAATGCGGAATACATATCAACGAAGACCACTTTATTCCTGAAATTATTGACCCCGATACAGGTGAAGTTTTACCTGACGGAACACTCGGTGAGCTTGTATTTACCTGTATAACCAAAGAGGGTATGCCGGTTATCCGTTATCGCACACGTGATATAACATCTTTAACTCATGAGCCTTGCGAGTGCGGACGTACTTTGGTTCGTATGGGTAAAATTCAGGGACGTTCTGATGATATGCTTATTATCCGAGGTGTTAACGTATTCCCGTCTCAGGTTGAAAGTGCACTTTTGGATATTTCAGATGTTGCACCATACTATATGCTTATTGTTGACCGTGTAGGAACACGCGATACCTTAGAGGTTCAGGTTGAAATGGCACCCGACTTTTTCTCAGATGAAATTAAGCATCTTGAAAAGTTAGAAAAAGAAATTTATGAAAAATTAAAGAGTGCATTAGGTCTTGCAGTAAAGGTTAAGCTCGTTGAGCCAAAGAGCATAACAAGAAGCGAAGGCAAGGCTGTTCGTGTAATTGACAAACGTAAAAAATAATAAAACAAGGAGCTGATACTTTATGTTAGTAAAACAGATTTCGGTCTTTGTAGAAAATTCAAAGGGTAAGCTTTCACGCGTGACAGAAATTTTAGCGCAAAACGGAATTAATTTAAGAGCATTATCTATTGCCGATACAACAGATTTCGGAATTTTGCGTTTAATTGTTCAGAATCCCGAAAAAGCTTATGATGTTTTAAAACAAAACGGTGTTACAGTTAAAACTACCGATGTTATAGTTGTTAAAATTAACGACAGACCGGCCGCACTTCATAACGTTCTTGCACGTTTGAGCGAAGCCGATATTGCTGTTGAATATATGTATGCTTTTGTAGGCAAAGAAAGAGATGCAGCATATGTAATTATTAAATCTGACAACAGCGAAAAAGCGGTTAAAGAATTATCTAAAGGCGGAATAACCGTTGTTCCGGCTAAAGATATTTACGAGATGTAAAAAAACAGAGACCGCAAAAAATTACAAAAATAAAGTGGCTGTCTCAATAATCATATATAGCGAATAATTATGCATCATTTGGTTGTAGGGAACGCATTAATGCGTTCCGCGGAATGGATAAATCCATTCCCTACAATATTTCGTACATAAATATTCATTAAAAATGTTTATTGAGAAAGCCACTTTTTAATTAAAGAGGTTTTATTAATGAATTACAGCGAATTTTTAAATAAAGAATATGGCATAAAGGCTGAAATTGTCAGCCTTATGCAAAAAGCAGAAGCAGAATTAAATGATAAGTTTAAAGAAATAGAGCAAACAGCAGAAATTAACACAGCAAAGGTTATGCGTGCTTTTCGTGAGCACAAAGTTAGCGAGCAGCATTTGGGAATAACTACAGGCTACGGCTATGACGATATAGGAAGAGACACTTTAGATAAAATTTATGCCGATGTTTTCGGAGCTGAAAGTGCTTTGGTGCGTCACAGTATCGTTTCAGGCACACACGCTCTTTCTACCTGCCTTTTCGGAGTTTTACGTCCCGGAGATGTTATGCTTTCGGTAACAGGCAGACCATATGATACTTTAGAAGAAGTTATTGGAATACGCGGCGAAGGAAACGGCTCTTTGGCTGACTGGGGTGTTAAATACCGCGAAGTTGCACTAAAGCCCGACGGCACTCCTGATTTAGATGCTATACGCGCAAATATTACTCCTGACGTTCGTTTAATAGAAATTCAAAGGTCAAAGGGTTATGACTGGAGAAAATCTCTCTTAATTGAAGATATACGCAAAATATGCGAATGTGTTAAACAAATAAATCCGAATGTCATATGTATGGTAGATAACTGCTACGGTGAATTTGCCGAAACCGAAGAACCCTGCGATGCAGGTGCCGATTTGGTTGTTGGCTCATTAATTAAAAATCCGGGTGGCGGTTTAGCTTTAACAGGTGCATATATTGCCGGTCGTGCTGATTTGATTGAACAGGTTTCATATCGTTTAACATCACCCGGAATAGGTGCAGAGGTTGGTGCCACACTCGGTATGAACCGCAATATGTATCAGGGCTTTTTTATAGCTCCGCACGTTGTAGCCGAAAGTATTAAAACATCACTTTTAGCAGCTAAAATGCTGGAGCTTTCAGGCTATGAGGTATGCCCAACATCCGATGAAGCGCGCGGGGATATTATTCAGGCAGTTAAACTTGGTTCACCTGAAAAGCTGTGTGCTTTTTGTCAGGGTATTCAGGCAGGCTCTCCCGTTGATGCATTTGTAACACCTATGCCATGGGATATGCCCGGATATGAAAATAAGGTAATTATGGCTGCAGGAACATTTACATCAGGCGCAAGTATTGAAATTTCCGCAGACGGCCCTATCCGTGAGCCATATGTGGCATATATGCAAGGCGGTCTTACTTATGAGAGCGGAAAACTGGCTGTTATGTGTGCAATAAATAATATTAAATAATGGAATATAAAAATAATATAAAACACCTATTTTTAACAGGTTATCAACAGATTGTTAATAATTTGTTGATAACTTTTTCGCTTAAAACCGCTGTTTTTATATTTTATAAAATTTTAAATTAAGCATTTTTTAGCATAATACCGCGGTTTATTATATTTTTCAACAATTATTTGTTAAAAAACTGTTTTTTAGCTGTTATTATCGTGTTAACAGATTTTTTTTGTAAGTTTAAGAAAAATTTTGTAATTTTTTCTGTTAATTGTGTTAATTACCAAATACATTTATAAACACATTATTAACAGTTAAAAATACGTCAGCCGCAACAATTAAATATATTGTTAACAGTTTCAACAAATACTACTATAACTGCTAATTATATTATTATATTATATATAAGACACTTTTTCGGCAAATTTTTAATCTTTATAACACTTGTCAAAATACTATTTTTATGATAAAATAAATTAATAATATTTTTTCATCCGGTAGGAGGAATTATAAATGAAAGTTAAGTGTAAAAGAAAAGATTTATTAGAAGCTATCAGTATTGTAGAACGTGCAGTTGCAGTTAAATCTACAATGAATATTTTAGAAGGAATTTATGTCGAAGCAAAAGATTCATCTCTTCAGTTTTTAAGTAACAATTTAGAGCTTGGTCTTGACTGCACAATTGATGCACAGGTTGAAAAAGAAGGTGCTGTTGTAATTAAAGCAAATCTTTTTTCAAACGCAGTAAAAAAACTGCCTGATTTTGAAGAAGATGCTTACATAGAGGTTAACGAAAACGAAGTAATTAACTTGTCATGCGGAAATGCTAAATTCGATTTTTCTACCGCTAAAGCTGACGAATTTCCTAAACTTACAATAGTTGAAGGAGAAAAAACATTTAAAATTAAAGAATCTGTTTTAAAAAGTATGATTCGCCAGACAATCTATGCAATTGCTCAAACTGATATTAAACCTCAGCTTTCAGGTATTTATTTTGATATATCCGGCAGTGAGTTTAAAATGGTAGGATGCGACGGATATCGCTTAGCAATAAGAAAAGAAGCAGTAGAAAACAACGAAGATATTAAATTTATTCTTCCGGGTAAAACAGCAAAAGAGCTTCTTTCAATAATAGGCGAAAGTGATTACGAAATTGAAGTTATGTTAACCAATAAAAATGCACAGTTAAATCTTAAAAACTGCAAAATGGTTACAAGATTAATTGAGGGCGAATATTTAGACTATACTTCAGTTTGCAAGCATAAAAATACTCTTGTTATTACAACCGAAACTAAAAAAATTCTCGATTCTATAGACCGTGCCGCTTTAATTGTTAATGAAACAACAAAAGCTCATGTTGTTTTAAAAATAGAAGACGATAATGTTTACATTAACTGCGAAACAGTTATGGGAAAAGTTAAAGATAAGTTTAGTGTTGATATGCAGGGTGAGCCTATCGAGATTGCATTTAATCCCAGATACCTGATGGACGCATTTAAAAACTGTGATTGCTCTGATATTAAATTTAGCTTTTCAACACCGGTTAACCCAACTACAATAGAACCGGCAGAGGGAGATAACTTTTTATACATTGTTCTTCCGGTAAGAATGAGATAATGTACAAAATTAAAGAAGTTATTGTAGTTGAAGGTAAATACGATAAAATTAAGCTTTCACAAATTTTTGATACATCTATAATATGTGTTGACGGTTTTCGTATTTATAATAACGAAGATATAATAAAATTTTTAAAAAAGTTATCCGATACAAGCGGTGTTATAATTTTTACAGATTCAGACAGCGCCGGCTTCAGAATAAGAAATTATATTAAAAACAAGCTTTCGGGATGCAATATAAAGCATGCATTTATTCCTGATGTTTACGGCAAAGAATCAAGAAAAGAAAAGCCGTCAAAAGAAGGAAAACTCGGAGTTGAAGGAATCAGTAATGATATAATTATAGATTCTGTAAAAAAATGCGGTGCAACATTTTTAGATGATGTAAAAAGTGATAAAAATGAAGATATTTGTTTATTTAAAAAATTTGATTTATATTCATTAGGTCTTTACGGACAGCAAAACAGCAAAACATTGCGTGATGAATTATTAAAAGAATTGTCACTACCATCACATATGTCATCTAATATGCTTTTAGACGTTTTAAACACAATGCTAAAAAATAAAATGATTACAATTGAAGAATTATTAAAAAAAAGTTCACTTATAAAGTGAACTTTTTTAATATATAAATAATATATAGCATATATTATAATGGGTGATTTAAATGTTGAAAAAAACTGCACTCATTATTGACAATAAAAAAGAATATTCTGGATTTGAAATATTAAAATTTTATTGTTTTAAAAAATTAAATTTAAATATAAAAGAAATTATAACAGAAACAACAAATTTTTATATTATAAATATTCCTATACCTGAAAAAATTAAAGAAAAAAATATAAAATATCTTACGCAATATATAAAGAGTATTATGGATAAATACCGCTCGAATACCGTTTTTTACTGTTGGCAGGGTAAAAATAAAGATATTTTATATAATAAATTCAATAACACAAAAAATAATATATCTTATGTAAGATTATATCCTTTAGATTATATTATTAAAAAGTATGTAATATTTTTTAATAAATCCATTAATTTAGTAAATTTAATATTAATATGTGACTCACCTATTGAGGCAGAAATTTTAATAAGACAAGTGTGCCGTGATATAAGGTCAGTTCATATATATTCAAAAAATAAAGAATTATATAAGCCTTTGACTGATTATTTTTTATCTGAATACGGAATATTTATATCTGTTAGCGAAAATATTGATAATATAGATAAAAAAAACAAAATTGCTGTTAATTTATCAAATAATTTAGAATATATAAAACAATTTATTAAAAAAAATGAAATGCAGGTTTTAAATTTATCCGATAAAAACTTAAATATAAAAAACGTATACGAAAATATGCTTTTCAGATCAAACAAAAGTTTAGAAAATGTTATATCATACCTTGGATTATTTGATAAAAATGTTCTTAATTTTATATTTAAATCTATGTACAGTGAAAAAAATAAAGCTGAATTTATGCGGTTTATCCATAAATTCGATATTAAAATAACGAAATTTGTAAAAAATGATTGACTTTTGTATAAAAGAAGATTATAATATATTGTCATATGATACTTTATTATAAATTTAATGCTACAAAGAAATAAAACGAGTTTCTTCCTATATAATAGGAAGCTCACAGAAAGGTGATTTAAAAATGGCTGAAAAAGAAGTTATTTTAACCTACGAAGGATTAAAGGCCAGAGAAGAAGAACTTGAGTATTTAAAAACTCAGAAAAGAAAAGAAATTTCTGAAAAAATTAAAGTTGCTTTAGGATTTGGCGATTTATCCGAAAATGCAGAATACGATGAAGCTAAAAACGAACAGGCAGAAGTTGAAATGCGTATAGTAAAGCTTGAAAAAATGCTTAAAAATGCAAAAGTTATTGATGATGATAATATTTCAACAGATTCAGTTGTAATCGGATGCAAAGTTAAAGTTTTAGATATTGATTTTGATGAAGAGGCAGAATATTATATTGTTGGTTCGACTGAAGCAGATCCGAATAAAAACAAACTTTCGGACGAATCTCCGGTAGGTAAAGCTTTAATAGGTGCAAAAGCAGGCGATACAATTACTGTTGAAGCTCCAAACGGTGAATTTCAGATGAAAGTATTAGAAATTAGCAGATAATTGTTTCACGTGAAACATATAAACTAAATTTATAATAAGTTGTTTTTAAAGAGCTTTGCAAAAGCAAAGTTCTTTTTTTATTTAAAATTTAATTGTTTCACGTGAAACATTACATTTTTTTATTGAAATTTATATCATATGGTGGTATAATATATTATATGAAATAACATAAAATTATGTTGAAAGGGCTGCGTTTATAATGGGTAAAGTAATAGTAATAGCAAATCAGAAAGGCGGAGTTGGTAAAACAACAACATCCGTTAATTTAAGCGCTTGCCTGGGAGCTGCAGGTAAAAAGGTGCTGGTTATTGATATTGATCCTCAGGGTAATACTACAAGCGGTTTAGGTATTGAAAAAGATGATGCAGAAATATCAATTTATGATGTTTTAATAAATAATGAAGATTTATCTGACGCTATAATTAAAACAGATTATAAAAATCTTTCGTTATGTCCTGCAAATGTTAATTTGGCAGGGGCAGAAATTGAATTGGTTGATATGAAAGACCGCGAGCATCTTTTAAAAAATGCAATTAATAAGATAAAAGATAAATATGATTTTATAATTATTGACTGTCCGCCATCACTTGGACTTTTAACTTTAAATTCATTTATCGCAGCAGACAGCGTTTTAGTTCCCATTCAGTGTGAATATTATGCTTTAGAGGGATTAAGTCAGCTTACAAAAACCATAAAAAGCATTAAACAGACATTAAATGACAAAATTCAGTTTGAGGGAATTTTGCTTACTATGTTCGATGCAAGAACAAATCTTTCAATTCAGGTAGCTGATGAGGTTAAAAAATTCTTTCCTGATAAAGTATTTAAAAGCGTTATTCCTCGAAATGTGCGTTTAAGCGAAGCGCCAAGTTATGGTGAACCTATTATTATATATGATAAATATTCAAAAGGTGCAGAAGCATATACCGACCTTGCAAAAGAAGTAATTAAAAACAACAGGGGGTTAAAATAATGGCAAAAAGCAGTAAAAAAGGCTTAGGAAAGGGCATTGGAGCACTTTTAAATACCGATACGGCTATTGATAATGTGTTAGATAAAGACGGCATAACAGAGCTTAAACTTACTGATATAGAGCCTAATAAAAATCAGCCCCGAAGAAAGTTTGATGATGAAAAAATTGCAGCATTGGCTGAATCTATTAAAGAATATGGAGTTCTTCAGCCAATAGTTGTTAAAAAATTAGATACCGGTTTTTATCAGATTATAGCCGGAGAACGCCGTTGGAGAGCATCAAGAATTGCCGGAATCAAAAAAATACCTGCAATTATTAAAGAATTTGACAAAAAAGAGACTATGGAAATAGCTCTTATCGAAAATTTACAGCGTGAAGACTTAAATGCAGTCGAAGAAGCAGAGGGATATAAAGAATTAATCGAAGAATTTGGCTTAACTCAGGAAGAATTATCAAAAAAATTAGGTAAAAGCCGTCCTGCAATAGCAAATAGCTTAAGACTTTTAAATCTTCCTGATGAAATAAAAACTTATTTAATAGAAGAAAAAATTTCATCCGGTCATGCACGCGCTCTTTTGGCAGCAGAAAAAAAAGAAATTATGCTTTTGGCAGCAGAAAAAATTATAAAAGAAGAAATGAATGTAAGACAAACAGAAGCATATATTGCTCAACTTCAAAAAGTAAAGCCGGTTAAGAAAAAATCTGCAAAAGAAAAAGAGATTGAAAGATATATGCTTTCTCTGGAAGAAAATTTATCAACAACCTTTGGAACAAAAGTAAAAATTCATCATAAAAAAAATAAAGGTAAAATAGAAATAGAATATTATTCAAATGATGATTTTGATAGAATAATGAAGATGATGAAAAGATAAAAATTATATATTTTCCAAAATTTAGGAGCTTAAAATTAAGCTGTGTTAGACAAACAGCGGTAAGGTAATGTAATTTTATATTAAAAACATCACTTTTAATACATTTTAAAATAAAAATGTTTCACGTGAAACATTTTAAAAATTTGACGAAGGAAGAAGAAAAATGAGTTTTTTTGGAATAAATTTTCCTATTGAATTAGTTTTATTTTATGTTGCAATTATTTTAATAATATTGCTAATAATTTCAATATGGGGTTTGACTGTTGCAATTAAAACAAATAAAAAAATGAAAAGTGTTTTAAAAGATGCGGCAGGAAATGATATAACAGATGCAATTATAAATTATTATCAAAAATGCAGCGAAATAATGAATAACTATCACGAAGCAGAAAGTCGCCTGCAAGAAATTGAACGTGAGGTTGGCAGCTGCGTTAAAAAAATTGGTGCTATAAGATATAATGCGTTTGAAGATAATAATGCTAAATTATCGTTTGTAACAGCGGTTTTAGATGATTCAGATTCGGGCTTTGTGTTAAACGGAGTATATTCACGAGGTCAGACAGCAACCTATTTAAAGCCTATAACAAACGGAAAATCGCAGTATGAGTTGTCAGAAGAGGAAGAAGAGGCAATAAAAACTGCACAATATAACTATGAAAAAAGAAGACAGGTAAAATTATCTGAAATAGACACAAAAGAATAAGGAGAAAAAGCTATGTTAGACATAAAATTTGTGAAAGAAAATCCCGAACTTGTAAAAGAAAACATTAAAAAGAAGTTTAAAGACAGTAAATTACCGTTAGTTGACGAGGCAATAAGCCTTTATGATGAAAAAAAAGCAGCAAACAGCCGAGCAGATGAGCTCAGAGCTAACAGAAATAAGCTCAGTAAGCAGATTGGTGCTTTAATGGGACAGGGCAAAAAGGAAGAGGCAGAAGATACTAAAAAGCTTGTAAATGCCCAGGCTGCCGAGCTTAAAGAGCTTGAAGTTAAAGAAAATGAGTTAGAGACAAAGCTTAAAGAAGTAATGATGAAAATTCCTAACATTGTAGACCCGTCTGTACCTGTTGGAAAATCTGACGAAGATAATGTAGAGGTAACTAAATACGGAGAACAGACAGTTCCTGACTTTGAAATTCCTTATCATACCGATATTATGGCACATTTTAACGGTATTGATAAAGAAGCTGCAGGCAGAGTTGCAGGCGAAGGTTTTTACTATTTAATGGGTGATATTGCAAGACTTCACAGTGCAGTAACAGCTTACGCAAGAGACTTTATGATAGATAAAGGCTTTACCTATTGCATACCTCCGTTTATGATCAGAAGCCGCGTAGTTACCGGTGTTATGAGCTTTGAAGAAATGGATGCAATGATGTATAAAATAGAGGGCGAGGACCTTTATTTAATAGGTACAAGTGAGCATTCAATGATTGGTAAATTTATTGATACAATGACTCCTGAAGAAAATTTACCGATGACACTTACCAGTTATTCTCCGTGCTTCAGAAAAGAAAAAGGCGCTCATGGTATAGAAGAACGCGGAATTTACAGAATCCATCAGTTTGAAAAGCAGGAAATGATAGTAATATGTAAGCCTGAAGAAAGTATGGAATGGTTTAATAAAATGTGGAATTACAGCGTTGAGCTCTTCCGTTCAATGGATATTCCTGTCAGAACATTAGAGTGCTGTACCGGTGATTTGGCTGACTTAAAGGTAAAATCTTACGATATTGAGGCTTGGTCACCAAAACAGGGTAAATATTTTGAGGTTTGCTCTTGCTCAAATCTTGGAGATGCTCAGGCAAGAAGACTTGGTATTCGTGTTAAAGGTGAAGACGGAAACAAATATTTTGCTCATACACTTAATAATACTGTTGTTGCGCCGCCAAGAATGCTTATTGCATTTTTAGAAAACAACTTAGAATTTGACGGTGAAAAATACCGTGTTCGCATTCCGGAAGCATTAAGACCATACATGGGCGGAAAAGAAATTATAGAGTAAAATTTAACAGGGATTTATCTTATACAAGATAAATCCCTCTTTTAAAAGGTGATATAAATGGAAAATATAAAAATAGTACCCGTAAATAAGCCTGAATTGATTGAAAAAACTGCAAACTTAGCAAAAAAAATATGGTTTGAACACTATATTTCAATAATTAGCGAAGGTCAGATTGAATATATGGTAAATAAATTTCAATCAAAAAAGGCAATAAAAAATCAGATTGATAATGAAAATTATCAGTATTTTATATTAGAATATGATGGCGAAAGTGCCGGATATTTTGCAATGTGTGTAAAAGACAAAGCAATATTTTTAAGTAAACTCTACATAGATAAAGCCTATCGCCGCAAGGGTTTAGCGACAGCGGCAATCAGCTTTATGAGTCGTATAGCAAAACGTGATTCTTTAGATAAAATTTGGCTTACTGTTAATAAAAATAACAATGGCTCAATTAAAGCATACGAAAAGCTCGGCTTTAAGACAGAAAAAACTCAGGTGGCAGATATAGGCGAAGGATATGTAATGGATGACTATATAATGGAAAAAATAATAGAAAAATAAATCTTGCGTAAGATAATAAGGGACTGTCTTAATAATCATTTTTTATAAATATTTATGCACAAAATATTGTAGGGAACGCATTAATGCGTTCCGCGGAATGGATAAATCCATTCCCTACAACCAAGCATTGCATAATTATTCGCTATGTATGATTATTGAGACAGCCTCTTTTAAATTTTTATTATACTCTATGTTCAATGTAACCCTCTGTTGCATTATCCTTATGAATTATCTTAGCAGGATTGCCAATAACAATGCTATGGTCAGGCACATCAAAATTAACAAAGCTAAGCGGAGCAATTAAAACATCATTACCTATCTTTACGTTGCCGACAATAACGGCATTTGTGCCAATCCAGCAGTTATCACCTATGGTTGGCGAACCTTTTCTTTTTCCTCTGTTTTCCTGACCGATGGTAACACCTGTTGCAATGTTTATGTTTTTACCCAAAACAGCATCAGGATTTATTACAACTCTGCCTAAATGCCCAATATAAAAACCTTCGCCTATTTCAGTTTTGGATGGAATCTGAATCTGTGTTTTATAAGATAAAAGGCGAAGTTTTACATCGTAATAAAGCTTAAATAAAGGATTTTTACAAGCCTGCGCTTTTCTTAATAAGTATGTATATTTTATCTCTTTCGGACGAAAAATTCTGTATTTTAAGGTTTCACCCTTTTCGCCATAATACCTGTATAAATCTTTTTTAAATATTTCATTTTTCATAAATATTTATCCTTTCAAATGTTTTTACTTAGGATAACGACGCACTCCACATGGCTTGTGTGGTATCTGCGACAGTATCACATGATTTGTAAGTTGTAATAAGTTAAAAAATTAATTAATTTTTGTTTGTTTCTATCGTACCATTGAGATGATAGAAAATATCTTTCTCCATTTATTGTTATGGGCGTAGCGTAATATCGATCTCGACCCAAATGGTCCTTTCTTTGTTCAGATACGTTTGCTCCATTTTGTACTTTTAACAAAACGGCAAAATTTATATCAAAAATATTTTTACAATATTCATGTTATTGAAGCTTCTCAATTATGTATTCTGACAAAATATTTGATTCAAGGAAATTTTTAAAATCATTTTGAACTATGATTCCGACTTTCTTCTCTCTTAAAGAACTAATATATTTATCATTTTGCATACCACCGCATATTTTACACTTAAATACAGCCATTTCTATATACTCCTAACTATTCTTGTCTACTTTTGTTTCAATGCTTTTAATAGCATCCAAATAATCTTTTTCAACTTCGCTTAATGTTTTTTGCTGATATTTCTTATATTCTTCCGTTGCTTTGCTCATTGCCTGCGAATGTGAAACAGAACCAGCACCAATTAATAATTGTTCACCTGACATTGTGAGAATTTTGTCTAAATGCTCAGCCCAATCCTGCATAGTCATCAGTTGTTCGCGTTCAGCCTGTCTTTCTGCAAAGTCAAGATAACCCGAAACAATCTGCCCTAACGAACGTAACTCTTTCTCATCAAGGTAATTTTTTGCTATTTTCGCATCTGACAGATGTGGTCTTGTTCCCTTGAAGTGCATCAACCCCATAAATTCTTTTTCACTATCTGCTCTGTTATATATAACTTCAGCAGCAGTTTGCCCATGTACAGCATAATGTATTTTATTCTGCACCTTTTTGAAAAACTCAATTGAAATCTCTGCATTAGGGTCGTAATCAACGCTTGTTGCATAAATATCAAGAACCTGTCTGTAAAAAACCTTTTCAGAAGCACGAATATCCCTGATTCTTTCTAATAATTCTTTCCAATATCCGCCACCGCCAAGATTTTTAAGGCGTTCATCATCCATCGTAAAGCCTTTTCTGATATATTCATTAAGCCGCTTTGTAGCCCACTGTCTGAATTGCGTGCCGCGTAAAGATTTCACTCTGTATCCTACAGAAATGATTACATCCAAATTGTAATAATCCAGATTTCTCTCAACCTCTCTGTCGCCTTCCATTTGAACTGTTGCAAATTTTGCAACAGTTGCTTCAGGCAACAACTCCTTATCTGCATATACGTTTTTTATGTGTCTGGAAATAGTAGATTTATCTCTTTCAAAAAGGTCTGCCATTTGGTCGATAGTAAGCCAAACAGATTCATTATAAAATCTAACATCTACCTTAATTTGTTCATCTTCTGTTTTGAAAATTATAATATTATTCTCCATTTCAAGCTACCTCTCAATCTCGATATTATCAACAGAAAATTCCAAGCACATCTGAATTACTTCATTTTTTGTTCTTCTCGTTGCATTACATATCTCGTCAAGCTTTTTAATTAAATCAAGAGGTAATCTCGCGGATACAACCGCAGTTTCACCCGTATATTTCTTTGAAGATATAATAAGTTTTCTTTCAGCCAATGCAAACACCTCATTTAATCAAACATGAAAATCAAATTATACACATTATATTGTATTACAAAAGTTTACAAAAGTCAACAATATTGGCAAAAAAGATATTTGTAAAATCATTAAATTTCTATAATAAATAGATTTTATCTTTATCATTATATAACCAAATAAAGAGAAAGAGCGTGTTTCGACACGAAACATGCTCTTTCTGGAGTAATATGTTGATAAGTATAAGAAAAATCCTAATATCTTATTTATAACCTAAATATTCATCTACCGCATCTTTTGCTACATCATATTTTAGTTCTACAATGCGTTTTAAGACTGCATTTAGTGTATTTATGTCTGCAGGATGAAGTTTCCTGCCAAGTTCTAAGATTTCATTATGCAACTGATCTAACTTGCAAATTTTTTCTGTATCAACATAAATATCTTCTTCTACATCTGCACAGGCTGACTGATAACCCTGCTTAAAACCCGCGTCAAACCCCTCTTCGTACGCATCATCTTCAAAATCATCATCTTCTGCATCCCAATCACAACACAAACCTCTATTGCTTTCCTTTGAAAAATATGTAACAGGTATAGAGCTGTCTTCAAAAATATCCGATTTCCACATTTCATAGAATATTTTTGCACCCTGACAAATTCCAGCAAAGTAGTCATCGCTGTCAGTAGGTTTTCTCTCTATCTCGAAAGGAAACCTATCTCCGAAAGGCTTATTATCAAATTTCTCAAAACGTCTTCTTTTTTCAAGATACTTTGAAAAATCATCATTCGACAAAACCATCTTTTTCTTTGTATTTGCTAAACCATTCGGCATTTTCCGTATGAACAGGGATAATCCTTTTTGGTTTTACATCTTTTATAAGTTTATCTATTGTATTGCTGTCAGCATGACCACTTGTATGTAGAATATGAACTTTCACGCCTTTGCTTTCCATAAACTCAATAAACTCTTTTGTTTGTGGTTTTTCTAAATAGCCCTTCCACATACCATAAAACAATACGCCGTTTTCGAATGATACCAATTCATTCAACTTTAATAAATAGTTCTTCATTGAACTTCTGACACTCATAATAAATGGTGTTTTTGAGATTTCATTTTTACCAATTTTAATATCAGAATACTTTTTTAGCTTTTCGTATTGTTTATCTCCGCCTGTCATAAATACCCTCGTATTCTCTGTTGTCATACCTATTGATGTTGTAATATCAGCAGTATAAATATCCTGCATAAATACTCTGTTCGTCCTTTTGGCTATATTCTTTGCGGTTATAACCCTGTCAATATTCATTGCAGACATCATTATAAACGCTGGGCCTTTATGCTTATTCAAATATTCAACCGCAATTTTTTCTAATGTTTCTTCTTTTATATTTTCAATAGAATTCTCACGAGAAAGTGTAGTTCCCTCTATTATTAAATTATCTACACAAGGAACTTTCTCTAATAATTTGTCAAAGTCCATTCTGCCATTTGCTCTAAAATCTCCTGTATATAGTGTTTTTTCGTTATCATATTCAATTAAAAGCATGTACGAATCAAATGCAGAATGGTCACAAAGAATAGGAGTAATTGTTATATCTTTGACTTGAATTGAAACACCATCTTCAATAAGAATAGGGTTAAAGTTAAACTCAATATCCCTATAATCATAGGCTGATTTCATTACCTTATATGCCTTGTTACCCATATAAACAGGTATGTGAGGAAGTAAATAATCTACCAGTCCTATGTGGTCTGAATGATAATGAGAAATAAAAACAGCATCACAATCTTTTTTGCCACAAAACAAACCTTCAATTTGCGGGACTTCAAGTTCCTTATCCTCATCTAATTCAATGCCAATATCTAAAAATATTCTTGCCTTTTCTGTTGATATTTCAATTATTGAGCCACCTATTTGGTTTTGGCCTCTATGTATTTTAATTTTCATATATTAACACCAGCATCACCAAGCACCAAATAACTATTGTATATCTTTTTAATTAACCCTACAAACATATCAATATCGTCCTTGGTGGTTAAAGGTTTCTTGAACTCAATTTCAATTTCTTTCTTTGCCTTATTATACTGACAAATTAGTGTTGTTTCTTCAGTTTCTCTGATAATTAAAGACTTAATCTTTTCTCCTATAATAGCATAAGCATCAACTTCGTTTTCAGGTTTATTATGACCAAAGAAGGTACCTTGATTTAAGTGAAAAGATATTTTAACGCCTTCAGTACCATAAACACTTTCATCTACAGGAGGTATTCTCATAAACCAACCTGCACGAAGAGTTGTCTTTTCGCCAAAATAAGCATTAAAATCAGTTTCCATATATAACTCATAATAGTTCTGATTTCCTTCTTCTGTATCTTTTGCTTTTAACATTCTGCCATTATCTGCAACAAAAGAACTTAATATTGTCTTTAATTCATCCGCAAATGAAAAAGGCTCTTCTTTTTTAGGTCTTAATGCTTTAATCGCAACGATAAGCATTACAACAGTTATCAAAGTACTTGCTATATCTTTAACTCCACCCGCAACCGCATCACAAGAAAAATCACCCAAACACATTTCAACTATAATTGCTGCGATAGCAATAACTCCAAATAAACCACCTATAATTTTTTCAATAGCATCGTCATCGTTAAAAAAGTTTCTCATAATATTAATCCTCCACATAATACAGATTATCTTGTTCTTTAATGTAATAAGGTTTAATTTCAAGCATTTCCATAAGTTTATATAAATGTGGTCTTTTCTCTAACATTTCCTGATACTGCTTGCCATATTTGAAAACGAATGGACAAGCAACTACTTTTGTGTTAGCAGGTAATTCAAAATTATCAAGCAATTTAGCAGTATCTACTGTTTTTAGATATGTATATCCTTCAAGAACACATCTCAACATAGTTTCATCACTAAAAGGCTTTTTAAGTTCCAAAACCCTTAAACAGTTACCGTCATAAGAGAGTAAATCTATCTTGCCTGCAATATCAGTTCGTTTATTCTTTAGTGGTGTTTGGTAATCAATAATATTTCCTATCAAATTATAAGGAGTACCATCTTTTGATTGATTAAACATTTCCATTGCAATTTTTTCTTCCTCACGAGGAGTTGTTTCATCATACTCTCCTGTATGTGTAAGCGTTTTATATGAACTTTCTCGCGTAATTTTTGGAATGCCATTGATATATTCATCCAAATTATCAATTAAAAACTCCGCAATAACTTCTGTATAGTATTCATTAGTATCTGTTGTTTTTCCACCATAATTGATAAATGGTTGCTGATAAAATATCTTGACATTTTTTAATGCTTGTGTACATTTGTTAATAATATCTTGTCTAGTATATTGCATTTTAACTATCCTCCTTTATCATTACCGACATAGTAGCACACAGCACTCCACATGCACCGTATTCGGAAACATATCAACAGGCTGAATTTTTTTAAGGGCGTATCCGCCTGCGGTTAAATATTTAAGGTCGCGCGCTAAGGTTGCCGGATTACACGACACATAAACAATTTTTTCAGGTGACATATTTAAAATTGCGTTTAAAGTTACCTCGTCGCTGCCTTTTCGTGGCGGGTCTATAAAAATTACATCGGGTGACAGGCCTTTATCAAGCAATTTCTGGCTTATATCCTCTGCACTTCCGGTATAAAATTCTGCGTTTTTAATGCCGTTTCTTTTTGCGTTTTCTTCGGCGTTTTTAATTGCTTGTTCTACTATTTCAACACCTATAACACGGGCAGCTTTTTTTGCCGCACACAAAGATATTGTGCCGATTCCGCAATATAGGTCCAAAACTGTCTGCGAGCCTTTAAGCTCGGCAAAATCTATTGCTGTATTATAAAGCTTTTCTGTCTGCATCGGATTAACCTGATAAAAGCTGTTAGGAGAGACTTCAAAGTCCAGACCACACAGAATATCATAAATAGATTTTTTTCCAAATAAGGTACGATTTTGCGCGCCTAACACTAAATTATTTTTAGAGTCGTTAATATTAATTATAATACTTGCTAAATTAAGCTCACCGGATTCGATATTTAAAAGCTTATCAACTAATTTTTTCTCATTTGGCAGCGATTTTCCGTTTATTGAAATTACAGCCATCGCCTCATGTGAATAAAGACCTGTTCGCACAAAAAGACGGCGCACCAAACCCTTGTGAGCAGCCTCGTCATACGCCGAAACGTTGTTTTCTTTCATATAGCTGATAACTGCAGAAAGGCAATCGGATGCAAATTTGTCCCCTAAAAGACAGTCAGAAAGCGCAATAATGTTATGGCTTTTAGCAGCATAAAATCCGCCGGTTAAGCGACCGTCAGCCTTTTTTCCGATAGGAAAAACCATTTTATTTCTGTATCTTTCGGGTTTTTCCATACCGATTGTATCAAAAAATTCAGCCTCGCTAAGGTCTAAATGACCTAAACGGGTTAAAGAATCAAAAACAAATTGTTTTTTAAGCTCAAGCTGTTTTTTGTAATCTATGTGCATAAGCTGACAGCCTCCGCATCGGTTAAATACGGGGCATTCAGGCTCTTTTCTGTAGTCTGACGGAGTTATAATACACAAAATTTCGGCATTTGCATAGCTCGATTTTACGTTTGTTATTTTAATTTCTAAAAAATCTCCCTCGCAGGCATTTTCTACAAAAACGGCAAGATTGTCAATTCTGCAGATTCCGTCACCGCTCGATGCCGTTGCTACCACTTCTGCCTGATAAATTTCGTTTTTCTTTATCAAATAAATCATCCTTCTGGTCGTAATGTGTATATAATTATATAACAAAAAATAATGTTTTTCTATAGTTTTTTAAATTTTATATTATAAATAAAAGGGGCTGTCTCAATAATCATTTTTTATAAATATTTATGCACGAGATATTGTAGGGAACGCATTAATGCGTTCCGCGGAATGGATAAATCCATTCCCTACAACCAAACCTTGCATAATTATTCGCTATATATGATTATTGAGACAGCCCCTTCATCATTTTTTGTGGTCTGGACTATTTTTATAACCCTAATTTATCAAATTCCCATACGTTTTACCGCATCCTTTACCCCGCTTGCCACTCTGTCCATATCAATAGTCAAAAGCTCGCGGTTTTCCATAACAATCTTTCCGTTTATAATCGTTGTCTGAACGTTTGCGCCGTTTACGCTGTATACAACAGTTGATTCGGGGTTGTGCACGGGTATAAGATTAGGTGCATTTCTGTCTAAAATAATAACATCGGCACGCATACCCTTTTTAAGCTGACCTCGCTCTGCGCCTCTGCCTAAAATTTCAGCACCGGATGCTGTTGCCATCTCTAATGCTTTTCGGGCAGGAATCATGGTAGGGTCTAAGCGAATGCCCTTTTGCAGAATAGCTGCAGTTTTCATTTCGGCAAATACGTCAAGTGAGTTATTGCTTGCCGTTCCGTCAGTTCCCACACCTATTAAGATATTTTTTGCAAGCATTTCGTTAACATTTGCAACACCGCTTGCCAGTTTTAAGTTACTTATGGGATTATGCGATACGCCAACATTGTTTTCAGCTAAAATTTCCATATCGTTTTCGCTTAAAAATACGCAATGAGCCGCATTTGTAGGGCAATTAAACACACCCATATCACGAAAAACCTCGGTAGGAGACTTTCCGTACTGGCTGTAACAATCACGATTTTCTTTCATTGTTTCGCTAAGATGTATGTGAACACTTGCGTTGTGCTTTACAGCAGATTCGCCAACGGCTTTTAAAGCCTCTTTTGAGCAGGTGTAAACTGCGTGAGCCGAAAAATCAATTTTAACAGCGCCCGAGTTTGCTCCGTCATACTCGCTAAAAAGCACCTCCGCCTCGCGAAGACGGTCTTTATAATCGTTGTTTGTGCCGGTTACGCAACGAGCAATATTTGCATTTATGCCGCTTTCCAGAACCGCACGGATTGTGCTTTCGCTCATAAAATACATATCGGCAAAGAGAGTTGTTCCGCTTTTTATCATTTCGGCACAGGCTAAAAGTGAGCCCCAGTATACAGCCTCGGTGTCCAGCTTATCCTCTGCCGGAAAAATTTTGTTAAAAAGCCAGTCATTTAGCATCATATCGTCGGCATAGCCGCGAAACAAAGTCATCGGTGTATGCGTATGAGCATTAACTAAGCCGGGCATAACAATTGCGCCGCGTGCGTTAATTGTGCGGTCAAAGTCTTCATCCGGCAGAACCTGCTCACCCACATATGAAATTTTTTCATTTTCAATGCACAAGCTGCCGTTTTCGATTATTTTGCCGTCATCCATCGTAATAAGACGGGCATTTTTAATCTGTATTTTCATCAGATAAATCCACTTCCTGTTCATTTTGCGCCGCAGATAAGGTCTCTCTTACCTTGGCTTCTATTTCGTCGCGCAGCTCAGGATTATCTTTTAAGTACTTTTTAGAATTTTCACGACCCTGACCCAAACGCAGCTCGCCGTAATTATACCAGGTTCCGCTTTTTTGCAGAATGTTCATTTCGGTGGCAACGTCTAAAATAGAGCCTTCTTTTGATATTCCCTCGCCGTACATTATATCAAATTCCGCCTCTTTAAACGGCGGAGCAACCTTGTTTTTAACAACCTTTGCTTTAGTTCTGACACCAATAACATCGGTGCCCTGTTTAATCAGCTCCTGCTTTCTTACCTCTAAACGCACAGATGCGTAGAATTTAAGCGCACGGCCACCTGTTGTAACCTCGGGATTTCCGTACATAACACCCACTTTTTCACGCAGCTGATTCAAAAAGATTGCAATTGTGTTCGATTTATTTATAACACCTGCCAGTTTTCTTAAAGCCTGACTCATTAAGCGTGCATGCAAGCCAACGTGCGAATCGCCCATTTCGCCCTCAATTTCGGCTTTCGGAACGAGTGCTGCAACCGAGTCAACAACAATAACGTCAATCGCACCGCTTCGTACAAGCATTTCGGCAATTTCTAAAGCCTGCTCACCTGTATCGGGCTGTGCAACAATTAAGTTTTCAACATCAACACCTAAATTTTTTGCATAAATCGGGTCTAATGCGTGCTCTGCATCGATAAAAGCAACATCGCCGCCTAATTGCTGAGCTTCTGCAATTGCGTGAAGAGCCAAAGTTGTTTTACCTGATGATTCAGGTCCGTAAATTTCAACTATTCTTCCGCGCGGAAGTCCGCCTATACCCAAAGCTAAGTCAAGACTTAAAGAGCCGGTCGGTATAGCTTCGACATTCATTCGGGTCTCTTCGCCCAATTTCATAACCGAGCCTTTACCAAAGGTTTTTTCTATCTGGCTCATAGCCATTTCTAAAGCTTCTTTTTTATTTGCATTTGCCTCAGATGCAGCCTTTTTAGCTACAACAGTCTTTCTTTCAAGTGCCATATTTTTATCTCCTTATTATTTCATCTTTTGCGAACGTATGTTCTGTATTTGCTTATATTATAACGCAACAAACGTCGTTCGTCAAGTAGATTTTCAGGAATTTTTAAGCATTATTTAAAAGAATTTTTCTCACAGCATTCATTGCGTTTAATACCGCCGCATATCTTACCTTTTGGCGAGTGCCTATTAAATTAAGCTTTAAAACCTCGCATCCGCCGTCGTATGCAACGCCAACATACACCAGACCTACGGGTTTTTCGGGTGTTCCTCCGTCAGGACCTGCAATGCCGGTTATTCCCACACCAATGTCGCTTTTGGCGGCTTTTTTAATACCCTCTGCCATTTCGCGTGCAGTCTGTTCGCTAACTGCGCCATATTTTTCAAGAGTTTTGTGCGATACATTTAAATATTTTTCTTTTGCTTCGTTTGAATAGGTAACAACACCTTCGTTCAAAACTGCCGATGCGCCCGGATTATCTGCTATCATAGCAGAAAAAAGTCCTGCCGTGCACGATTCTGCAGCCGCTATGGTTTTGCCTTTTTCGGTAAGAAGTCTGCACAAAACCGCTTTCATTTCGTCATCATCAAAGCCGTAAATATATTCGCCTATTCTGTCATTTACTTTTTTATACATTTCGTCAATTAATGCATCTGCCTCTGCGTCCGATTTAGCCTTTGCGGTAATTCTTAAGATAACCTCGCTGTCTTTGGCATATGGGGCAAGTGTCGGGTTTGCGCTTTCCATTAAATCCCTTACTTGTTCTGCAGCCGAAGATTCGCCGAGACCGAAAATTCTTAAAACCTTTGATTTCATAATATAGTCAGATTTAGCATCAAGATAAGGCTTAACCTGCTCTGAGAACAAAGGCTCAAGCTCGCGCGGAGGTCCGGGCAGCATAATAACGATCTTTTCATCTTTTTCTATTATAATTCCGGGTGCTGTTCCGTAGTTATTGTGAATAATCTTTGCTCCCTCGGGGATATATGCCTGCTTTTTATTTGACGGAACTATGCGTCTGCCTCTTAAATATTCGGTCATTTCTTCCATAACCTGTTCGTCAAAATAAAGCGGCAGATTAAAATAATCTGCGACAGTTTCTTTTGTCAGGTCATCATCGGTAGGACCTAATCCGCCGGATAAAACGACAATGTCAGAGCGACGGATTGCCGTGTGTATAACAGATTTTAAGCGGTCGGGATTGTCGCCTACAACCTCCTGATAATAAACATCAATGCCTAAGCTTGAAAGCTCGCGCGATAAAAAACGTGCATTGGTGTTTAAAATATCTCCTAACAAAAGCTCTGTTCCGACTGCTATTATCTCAGCGTTCATATAGTATGCTCCTTTTTTCTATCGTATACGGGATGCAAAAAAGTTCAGACCACACAAAGCGGGTTAAACAAAATAAAAAGTAGTGCGGTATCGTTATTATAGGGGTCGGCGAGGATGCCGGCCCCTATGTTAATTTTTATAATTTATCAATCAAGAATTACTGCTCTTGGGTTCATCTTCTTCATAGCCTCCACCAATTTTTCAGGAGGCTGGAATGTAAGCATGCTTCTTACACCGTCAACATTATAAATAACGCAGAAAATATCTCCCTTAGATGCATCGTATACAGCATCATATTTTTTAGCTATTGCTTCGCTTTCAAAATCGCGTTTATAAACATCGTTATCTTTTCTTGCCATAATCTCAATCTGCTTTGTGTTAAGATTTGTAAGACGTTTTCTTACCTTTCGGCTTTTAATTATGTCAATATCCAAATCGCCGTTGGTAAAAATATACTCGTACTCAAGATTAAAATTACGCATAACAATATAAGCAAAATATACAATACCTGCTAAGAAAAGCGGCATATAAGATGTAACCAAAGGACCGAACATAGCCAGAATGTTAATAACAATAATCATTAAAACAAATGCTGCCAAAACAACACCTAATTTTTTAAGCACATCCATCATTGTGCTTTTTTTCTCTAATAAGTATTCTAAAAATACGTCCACTTAAAAACCCCTCCTAATATTTCTGTCATTAGTATAACATATCGTTTTGCTAAAAGCAAATTATCGTACAAAAATTTCACATTTTATTTACAAGAGTTTAAAAATCCCGGTTTTGAATATGTGCTGTCGGTATCAATTAAACACATACTTTCTTCATAAAATACAGGCTCGTTTCTGCCCATAATAACACGCAAAATGTTAGCGCGCGAATCTAAATCCTTTTTTCCTGCGCCAAAGCCGGTTGCACTTACTGTCATAGACGGCATTTCGTCAAATCCCTGCGCCAAAGAGCAAATTATTGCAGCGCCTGTTGGGGTTATAAGCTGTGTTTTTTCAGCGCAAATTTCAATAGGTGCGCCTGATTCCTTTAAAATCTCGGTAACGCAAGGAACAGGGACTCTCATAAGACCGCTTTCTGTCATGGCATATCCCAATCCTTCGGTCAGCGGCGAGCTTATAATTTTGTCAGCACCAAGCATAGATACGCATATTGCCGCCGATACCATATTTACAACAGCACGAACAGCGTCTTCGCCTTTTAAAAATGTCTGATTCAAACCATAAACACTTGATTTTGCATCCGCAAAGCTTTTTAATATCAAAAGTGACAGTTTTTTAGCACGGCTGTCGAGTTTGCTCTTTAAAATTATCTGTGCTGTATCTTCAAAATCATAAACGCTGCGTGATTTATCAACATAAATATTAAATGCCGTTGCACGAACGCCGTTTTTATCGACTTTTTCTGCCTCAATGTCATAAATGGCATCAAGCTCTAATTTGGATAATTCACTTGCCAAGCTATTTGGGTCAATTCCCATATCCAAAAAAGCACCGACAGCCATATCACCGCTTATGCCCGACATACAGTCAAAGTATAGGATATTCATTTTACCAGCACCTCTTTTTCGGTAACTATTATATCGACATATTCATCATAGCGGTTGGCTGCGACGGCATCAACCAAACAAAAATCATAGCAAAGACCTATTTTTACGGCATTTTTGGCTTTTGGCAAAAATCTGTCGTAATATCCTTTGCCGTAGCCTATTCGTGCAAAGTTTTTACCAAAAACGCAGCCCGGTACAATAACGCAGTCAATGTCTTCTTCGTTTGCCTTATTTTCAGGCTTTGGCTCTAAAATTCCGTACGCGCCGCAGACTAAAGAGTTAAAGCCGTCAATATAATATGCCGTCATCTCGCAGGATTCGGTGTCACAAACGGGTGCGCATACATTTTTGTCTGCATCCTTTAAAGTGTTTATGAGAGAATGCGTATTAACCTCTTGATTATAGCTTATATAAAGCATTACGGTTTTTGCGTTTTTAATGGCATCAAGTGACAAAAGAGCCGATAAAATCTGCTCGCTTTTGGCATTTAGCTCTTCTTTGGGCATCTGCCTGCGCAATCCGAGATATTTTTTTCGCAGTTCAATTTTATTCATTATAAAATCCTCACAAAATTATCGGGTCTTTGGCCAGATTGCAACAGGTATAACCTCTGTTGTGCGATTAGTTTCGTCATCGACACAAAAAACTGCTCCGTTAAGCTGGCTCGGACCGTCGGCAAACTCAAAACGCTGAGGGATACAGCTTAAAAAACGTGTAATGGTTATATCTTTTTTTACGCCTAAGCAGGAATGATAAGGTCCTGTCATTCCCAGGTCGGTTATATATCCTGTGCCTTTCGGTAAAACACGGGCATCTGCGGTCTGCACATGCGTATGCGTACCGAAAACGGCAGTAACCTTGCCGTCTAAATAATATCCCATAGATATTTTCTCGCTTGTTGCCTCTGCGTGAAAGTCAACTAAAATTATGTCGGCTTTTATACTTTCAACCGCCTTTAAGGTTTCTTTAAACGGACAGTCGCAATAATCCAAATAAATTCTGCCGAGTGCATTTATAACTGCAATCTTTTTTCCGTTTTTCGAAACTGCGGTAAAGCCTCTTCCCGGTGTGCCCTCCGGATAGTTAACCGGTCTTACGACACGGTCATTGTTTAAAAGCAGATGCACAGCCTCTTTCTGACGAAAGCTGTGATTGCCGAGCGTTATAACATCTGCCCCTGCCGACAAAAGCATTTCTGCTTTTTTTCGTGTAATTCCGTTGTTTGAGCAGGCATTTTCACCGTTTACAACGCAAAAATCAATATTATATTTTTCTTTTAATTCGTCGATATGGTCTAAAAACATATCAGTTCCCGAATCGCCTACTATATCACCTATTGCTAAAATATTCATAGAATATCCTTTCTATTATATCTTTTTTATATATTATACTTTTTACAAAAATAAATGTCAAGATTATAGGTTTTTGGGCAATGCTTTAAAACCTAAA